>JAGBOK010000089.1 GCA_017633905.1 Eubacterium sp.
AACGGAATGACAGTTGAGAGAGAGACCAGACGCTGGGATGATGATTCAGAGTGCTCTTATGTCATGAGATCCAAGGAGGAGACAAATGACTACAGGTATTTTCCTGAGCCGGATCTGATGCCGTTTGCCATATCAGATGAGCTTGTAAAAGAGATCCGCGAAAAAATGCCTGAGCTTCCGGAGGCAAAGAAGAAAAGATATAGTGAAGAGTATAAACTCCCTGAGAAGGATATAGAAATACTCATGGGAGAGCCTGCGCTTGTCCGGATTTTTGAAAAAACCATATACGCAGCCGATGATACCGTCTCAGACTTCCCAAAGAAAGTATCCAACTGGCTTCTTGGTGATACCATGCGTATTGCAGGTGAGAGAGGACTTGATACGGAAGATATAAGGATTGATCCTGTATCACTGTTGCAGCTGATAAAGCTTAGAAGTGATAATAAGATCAATCAGACAACTGCGAAAAAAATATTAGAGATAATATTTGATGCGGGAGAATATGTGGATGTGGATGCCTATGTGACAGAGCATGGTCTGGCTGTGGTAAATGACACATCAATAGTAAATGAGCTTGCTGACAGGGTGATTCGTGAGAACCCAAAGGCGGCAGAGGACTATAGAAACGGAAAGGAAAAGGCAGTCGGCTTTTTGGTCGGGCAGATCATGAAGCATTCAAAAGGACAGGCTGATCCCGAGCTTGCAAGACAGGCTGTAATACAGCGTATCTTAACTGAATAAAATGTTTTTGATTATGAAGTACGACAAAAAAAGGCTGCGTAACCGCACAGGTTACGCAGCCTTTTTTTCAAATCATAAAAACTACTTTACGAGTATCGTCTTTGCGTGAGAGCTTTTTTATATAATGTCGAAGAGCCGCTGACATGGAGCTGTCAGGCTTTTTTAACCCACTTAACTTCTGCCTGCGGGGCACCATATCCTCCGGCATCGCCCGAATCAGGATTCAGGACACGGTCGATCGCATAGTATTCATCAGAATCATTTTTTACCTTGCTTACATCAACATCCTTTCCGTTTACGGGAACGGTGAATGTACCGGTAGAGCTGTACAGCACGAATTTTGAATCCGCGCATGCCTTTGCCTCTGTCTTGGTACCTGCAAGATCGATCGCAAGTGTGCGAACCTTCTCGCCTGTTGCTTTTATATATTCATCATCTGCATAGATCTCTGCGTCGAGTCCTGGTGTGTACATTTCTCCGTCTATTTCTGCTTCGGCACCCTTGTAGATATAATAAAGCTCGTTTCTTAGTCCGTTTGAATCGATCTCCTGTACAGTGGTTAGTACCGGCTCATTGCCTGACTCATCAACAAATACCGAATAACCGAAATCAGCTTCCGATTCCGGATCGTTGAAGTTGATATAGTATACACCCTGTTTAGCAGCTTCCTGTTTTTCATAACCTGATACTATGTATTCTCCGTCACCGTTCATAATGCTTTTTAGCGGAGCGCAGATCTTGGTTATGCTTACATGGGTGTTGAGAAATGAATTATAATCCTTTTCTACATCTGCGCCAAATACCACACGGAAATTAGATATACCCTCTCCGAAAGCTTTATAAGGATTGGTCTTGTCATTCGCGTCATGACGGACGATCAGATGAGATGAGAAGTCTGCATCCTCTTCAGTAGTTGATACTTCATATAGATCCTTGGTAAAGTACACAAAATCAGTGCTTGTATACATGTTTCCATCGAATGGATAAGGAGTGAGCTTTTTGATCTTCTTAAGCTTTTTATAGGATTTTACATATTTGTTAAAGGCTTTTTTGGAGATCTTTTTATTGTTCTTTTTATATGTCTTGCCTTTCTTGGAATAGGTAACGCCCTTTTTGATTATCTCGAATGTAAATTTATAGGTCGTATATGATGTGAGCTTACCTTTTTTTTGTTTCACGGTAAAGGTCGCTTTCTTTTTGCTTTTGACTCTTGTCTCGATAACGTTGTCTATGGCTTCCTTGGAACCGACTGATCCCACGGAACCATCTTTGGTGGCGACCATGTTTGCCATGTCCTCGGAATACTCATATACATCGACTTTTTTGCCATCGAATAGGAAAAGCTCTTTCATGCCGTCGTTGTTGATGTCGCAGAGACCATATTTGACCTTTTTATTGGCAGGGAACAATATCTTGGCAACAAAGGCTTTCATCTGAATGTCTGAATTTCCAAGCTCCAGTTTTTGAAAACGTATCGGTTCTGAGACATTTTTCTCATCAGCTCTTTTGATGATCGCTTTGAGATTTTCAGTGACAGCGGCACCGGTGACGATGGCTGTGCCTGTAGTATCGTTACTGACTGAGCTTCTGCTCGCCGCACTGCCGCTTGCAGCCGTTGTATCTGCAAGTACGAGTGTTTTGTCTGTCATGGCAGATGATCTGTCAGCATCAGCTATAGTCCCTCCAAATGCAAGTGTCAGTGCCAGGACTAAAGCGACAGGTTTTTTTCGGTTTTTCTTAGTCATTTCTTCCTCCAATCTGATATGCCGGTTGAACCGGTTCTGTGGTGCTACAACAAAAAATGATAGCATATCGTACGGAAATAATCAAGACAGAAAAACCCGTTTCCGTACCTATATGCAGGTATATCAGCCGTGAATAATAACATTTTTCGGCAAAATAATAAAAAATTCTTTACAAGATACTGAAATAATGGTAAAATCAACCTTGTGCAGCGTTTTCTTAATAATATTTGCTGCAGGGTTACTGTTTGATTATGTTGACGCATTTTTGGGACGGCTTCGGTATTGAGTGTCAGTTATCTCATGTGAAATACATATGCTGAAGCTTCGACCCGCGGCGAGAAGGTGGTAAACATGGTAGATATGAGAAGAGAGCGCAGGTGGCCTGCGAGTCTGAAGTTAGAGATCTCATCCCTGTTCAAACAGGACAATGAGAAAATAGAGAATGTTGATGCTCCTATCGAGATCGTGGATGTATCACATGCGGGGATAGGCTTTCGTACCGAGAGCGTGCTTCCTGTCGGATATTATTTTAATGCGAGACTGGTGTTTGGAGAAAAGGATGCTCTTAACTGTGTAGTGAGGATCCTGAGACAGCAAAACGACGGTGATGCATATCTCTACGGATGTGAGATAGTGGGAGCCGCATCCATCATGGATTACGTGATCAATGACTATGCTGCTACTATTAATGAATGAGAGACTGTATTACAGGGAGAACGTCCGCGGCTGCATCGTGAATAACAGCAAATGCCGGGGTATGTAGTATAATAGGGGATATGGCAAGACGCCGGATACACGGGTGTCTTGCTTATGTTTTTTTATAAGTAATAGAGTATTTGATTGTGGGAGGAAGGATATCAGAGGAAAGTGATGGCTGTGCAGATAAGTGTATTGTGTTTGTACGGTCGAATGAAAGGAGAAAAGAATGCTGCCCAAGTTTAGTGTGAGAAGACCATATACCGTATTGGTGGGAGTGGTTCTGATACTGGTTTTAGGATATTTGTCATTTACCAGTATGAGTACTGATTTTCTGCCGAGTATGGAGCTGCCCTATGCGATCGTAATGACTACATATCCGGGTGCAAGTCCGGAGGAGGTAGAGACAGCGGTTACATCGCCTGTCGAATCTGCAATGGCGAGGATAAGCGGTATCAAGCAGCTCAGATCTGTTTCCAATGCAAATATGTCCATAGTCATCATGGAGTTTGAGGACGGGACTGACATGAACGGAACGACGATAGACATGAGGGAGAGCCTTGATACCATACGCTCGTACTGGGATGACTCCATCGGTTCACCTACGATCATGAAGATTAATCCGGACATGGTTCCCATCATGGTTGCCGCGATCAACTACAAGGGACTTGATGCTGTCGAGGTCTCCAAGAAGGCAAATGACGATATCATCCCTGAGATAGAGAGCGTCGGGGGAGTTGCCTCTGTCCAGTCAATGGGACAGATAGAAGAAAAGATCGATGTCATCCTGCAGCAGGACAAGATCGATGACATGAATAAAAAGGTTTTGGAGGTCCTTGAAAAGCAGTTTGAGAAGGCTGAGGAAAAAATAAACAAGGGTGCTGACAAGATAGAAGACGGCAAAGAACAGCTCGATGAGAAAAAGAAAGAGGCTGCCGATCAGATGGCAGAGGGTGGAGCCAAGCTTAACCAGGCGAGCAGCCAGATCAGTGAAGGACTCGCCCAGATAGATTCACAGATCGCCCAGATCAAAGCCCAGCAGCAGACTCTGCTTGCATCCGAGAAGGAGGCAAAGAAGGGCGCAGTTCTATTAAAGACCCAGAAGAAAAATGTAGAAGCTACCATCAAGACCTTAAAGAGCGCAAGAACCGGACTAAAACAGGCAAAGGAGACACTTGCGGGACTTGATGCCCAGATAGCAGCACTTGAAGTAAGACTTGAAAATGCTTCTGATGAAGACAGGGCATATATCGAGAGCAATATAGAATCCCTGAGAGCCATCAGAAAGAAAACAGTGGAAGAACTCGAAAAGCAGGGGATCAAGGAAAGTGAAATAGATTCAAAGCTTGCAGAGGTAGAGGCAGGTCTGACTCAGGCAGAGGCAGGACTAAAGGAGATCAACAAGCAGGAGAAGGCTCTTGAAAAGGGCAACAAAGAGATAGCGGCTGCCAAGCAAAAGATAAATAAAGGGCTAAAAAAGCTTAATAGTATGCGGGCAGAGCTTGCCTCCGGCAAAATAACAACAGACAAAGCCAAGGAGGAGTTGAGCAAGCAGCAGATACTCGCGGGCATAGAGATGAGTGTTGCGCAGGCAGGACTCAACTCCGGCGAGGCTGAACTGAAAAAAGCCCAGGAGGAATTTGAAAAAACCAAGAAAACGACCAAAGAGAGCATGGATATCGAGAAGCTTCTTACCAAGGAAATGCTTGAAAACATGCTGAAGGCAGAAAACTTTGAAATGCCGGCAGGATATGTGACAGAGGATGACGCAAGCTATCTTGTCAAGGTCGGACAGAAGATGCAGTCCGAGAATGATATCATGGACATGGTTCTTCTTGATTTTGATATGGAAGATCTGGACCCCATCAGGCTCTCGGATGTCGCTGATGTCGCCGTGACGAACAACGCCGAGGATGTCTACACCGTTATGAACGGAGAGCCGGCTGTCGTGGTAGTACTTCAGAAGCAGTCGGGCTTTTCTACGGGAGATGTCACCGATGCAACTCTCGAGCGCTTTGAGACTCTCAAAAAGGAATATGAGGGACTTGATGTTACAGTCCTCATGAATCAGGGAATATATATAGATCTGGTAGTCGGATCAGTCGGACAGAACCTCGTTCTCGGTGGTTTGCTGGCTATTTTTATACTGCTTTTGTTCCTGTGGGATCTGCGTCCTACATTTATTGTCGCATGCTCCATACCGCTTTCACTGGTTGCGGCTGTGGTTGCCATGTATTTCTCCGGTGTTACGCTCAATATCATTTCTCTGTCGGGACTTGCGCTCGGAGTCGGGATGCTGGTCGACAACTCTGTCGTTGTCATAGAAAATGTTTACAGGATGAGGCAGGCAGGACTCAACTCCCGAACGGCAGCGATACTTGGTGCCAAGCAGGTGGTGGGAGCCATCATATCATCAACACTCACAACCATATGCGTCTTTGCGCCCATCATTTTTACAGAGGGTCTGACAAGACAGCTCTTTACTGATCTGGGACTGACACTCGCATATACGCTTGCGGCGAGTCTTATCATAGCGATGACGCTCGTGCCTGCAATGTCATCGGGAATGATGAAACGCCACAAGGACAAACAGCCGAGAGTTATCACTGCGATACAAAATGCGTATGCGTGGATGCTAAGACCGATACTTAAGTTAAAGTGGCTCGTTATCATAGTTTCATTCGGACTTCTTGTGTTGTTTGGATATCTGGCGATACAAAACGGAACTACCATGATACCTGAGATGGAGAGTCCGCAGCTCACCATGAATTTTACAACAGACGATGATAAGGATTTTGCAGAGACAGCCAAGCTTTCAAATGAGGTTATAGAAAGGCTCCTTACGATCCCGGATCTCGACAAGATCGGAGCTTTTGCGGGCGGCTCATCATTTCTCTCCATGTCATCAGCGGGAAGCAGTGGAGCAAATACAGTCTCCATGTATGCTCTCCTCAAAGAAGACCGCACCATGACGGGGGATGAGCTTAAAAAAGCCATAGAAGAAAAAACCGCAGATATCGATGGAGAACTCGAGGTGAATCTCTCGGCACTTGATATGTCCGTACTTACGGGAGAGGGTGTCAGGATCGATATCAAGGGAAGAGACCTTGACAAGCTGAGGTCTATTTCCGAGGAGCTTATGGAGCAGCTTGAACCCATACAGGGACTTGAAAATATCACCAACGGTCAGGAGGAGTCCGGCGAGGAGTTCAGGATCACTGTTGACAAGGCAAAGGCTATGAGGTACACGCTCACCGTTGCGCAAGTTTTTGCCGAGATCAGAACCAAGGTGGCTGAGGCGACATCCGCATCGAAAATATCGACAGATACCAATGATTATCAGGTGTTTGTCAGGTTGTCAAGGGATGAGGATCTGACAAGAAAGGCTCTTGAAGATATCAAGCTCAACTATACCGAAGCCAAGACACAGAAGAAAAAGACCGTTAAGCTTAGCAAGATCGCTTCTTTTGAGACGGTTCCATCACCTCTTGCCATCAACCATCAGGATCAGTCACGAACCATATCCGTGAGAGCCGGTATCAAGGAAGGCGTGATAGTTGATAATGTCGCGGCGGAGGTTAACAAGATAGTAAACAGCTACAAGATGCCTGACGGCTATGTGATAGAAATGAATGGTGAGAATGAGGCGACTCAGGAAGCGATCTCACAGGTGCTTCTCATGCTGCTTCTTGCGGTGGTGCTGATGTATCTGATCATGGTGGCTCAGTTCCAGGGATTGCTGTCACCGTTTATTATACTGTTTACGATACCGCTCGCGTTTACCGGAGGTCTGATAGGTCTGTGGATAACAGGTTCGCAGGTCAGTGTCATTTCTCTGATAGGATTTGTCATGCTCTCCGGTATCATAGTAAACAACGGTATCGTGCTGGTTGACTATACAAACAAGCTTCGTACCATAGGACAGGGAATGGAGAAAAAGGCTGCTATCATAGAAGCGGGACGCACAAGGCTGCGTCCGATCCTCATGACTGCCATCACGACCGTGCTCGGTCTCATCCCGATGGTAGTGAGCAAGCAGATGGGAGCTGATATGACCAAGCCGATGGCGATAGTTGTTATCGGTGGTCTTGTATATGGAACGCTTCTGACGCTCTTTGTAGTGCCATGTATGTATGATATTTTCAGCAGAAAAAATATGCGTTCGCAGGCAGAGCTTGATGCCCTCGAGATGGAGGTTTCGGATGCCGAGCTAAAGAGGATCGAGATGGGCGGATATATCGGTGACGTTGATAGTGATTTATAACAGGAGTTGCGTGATGGGGGAGAATGTAGAGCAGAGAGAGAATGAGCAGGAAGCATATCGGCTAAACGATGAGTCGAGAAAGACCGGAAATGGCAAATCAACACCGGGATATATCAACAGATTCAGACGGATCAATATTATTTGGCTCTTGGTGTGGATCATGGCAGGTGTTGCCTTGTTTATCGCGGGACTTTTGATCTGGAAGACAAGGGCAAATATCCTGACTGTTCTTGCGGTGCTGATGGTGCTGCCGGGAGCCAAGAGGATCATTGCTCTTATAGCTGTTGGAAAGAAAAAATCAGTAGCGGCTGAAAGGTGTTCCAAGGTAGAAAAAGCCGCAGAACCGTTTATATATGCGGGGGATCTCGACCTGTGGGAGTACGAGCCGGAGGAACACAGGGAAAAAGAAATACCCTATAATGTGATTTTTACCGACTATGTGTTTACATCTACCGAGAAAATAATGAGTTTAGAGTTCATGGTGGTGACCGATAATAATGTCTATATCCTGCCATGGGTAGGTAACAGTGATCAGGAATATGTCATCGGATATCTGAAAAATGGGATCGCGAAGTGGAACAAAGCGATGAAAGTGGAGGTGTTCTGGGACGATGAGAAGCTTCTTGAAGCCTTGAAAAAGCGGGATTCTTCAGGAGAAGATTCTTCAGAGAACCGCAGTATGGAGGTGGCGCTTAGGGAGCGCAGGGAGACCCTTGCGTATTTGAAGTCACTTGCGGTGTAGGATATGAGAGAGATAGTAATTAGTGAGAGAGAAGCAAATCAACGGTTGGATAAGTTTCTGAAGAAATATCTGGGTTTGGCGGGCAGCGGTTTTATTTATAAGATGCTTAGGAAGAAAAGGATCAAGCTGAACGGATCGAAGGCTGCCGGAAATGAGATATTAAATAATGGTGATTCGATCAGGCTGTATCTGTCTGATGAGACGATAGATGGTTTTAGGTTTAAAGAAGAGGATGCATCGGTCTGGAATGGGGTTAGAGCGCTTGAAGCTGATGAGATCGTCTATGAGGATGAGAATATCATAGTGATAGATAAGCCTGCGGGAGAACTGTCGCAGAAGGCTGTGGCTGAGGATCTCAGCATCAATGAAAGGCTTTTGGCGTATCTTTATCAAACCGGAGCATGGGATCCTGAGGGAACTTTTACTCCCGGAGTATGCAACAGACTTGACAGAAATACGAGCGGGATTATTCTTGCGGGCAAGACTCTTGCCGGCACACAGCTGCTTACCGGGCTTATCAGAGAGAGAAAGATAGGTAAGTATTATCTTGCCGTTGTTGAGGGGAGCTTCGGTGATTCTTATCAGGCAGACAGAGGTATATCCGGCAGCCGGAGCAATGCTTTTTTTTCTGATCGATCAGCCGTTATGGATGAAAACAGTGGTTGGATAACAGGTAAAGCATATATTTCCAAGGATAAAAAGACCAACAGGGTCACTGTTCATGACTGCGCAGGAAAAGACAGGGTATATATTGAGCTTAGGTTCAGGGAGGTAAATCTGAAAAAAGATTTGCGTGAGAACCAAATGAGAGCGCTTTTTTCGCATTTAGAGCATTTGAAGTCAGATGCTCATTCTGTGATCGAGGTGGAGCTTATCACCGGCAAGACACACCAGATCAGAGCGTATATGTCGTCTATAAATCATCCTCTTGTGGGAGATAAAAAATATGGGAGCAGGGAATCAGGAGGTTATTTTTTAAGAGCTTACAAGGTGGAATTTCCCGTGGATGACAGGCTTTCTCCAGAATTGCGGGGCAGATGTCTGCTGACAGATCATTAGGACAGTTTTTAATAGCAACTATTTTTAATATATGTGGAATAACGAATAAAATCTTGAAATATACAGCGATTTGTAGTAGAATGTAATTTGTGACAGAAATTATTACCGGCGTAATAAAGGAGGAAAATGATGGATACAGGCAGAGCGCTTATGCTTTTTGCGGACGGATTTGAGACGGTTGAGGCATTGATGACTGTTGATATACTCAGACGTGGGGGCGTGGAGGTCACCATGGCATCAATATATGACAGTCTGGAGGTCACGAGCGCACAGGAGATCACTATCAAGACGGACTCTATGCTAAAGCATGTGAATATCATGGAGTATGATATCATCATTTTACCGGGAGGACAGCCGGGCACTACCAATCTTGGTCAGAGTGCGGATGTAAAGCTTGCTGTCATGGCAATGAACGGTGTCAGGAAATGGGTAGCAGCCATATGTGCCGCACCGACTGTATTCGGTCAGTATGGTATTTTGAACGGGAAAAAGGCATGTTGCTATCCGGGACTCGAAGAGAGCCTCACCGGTGCGGAGGTTACATATGACAATGTAACTATAGACGGCAACATCATCACAAGCAGAGGACTTGGAACAGCTCTTGATTTTGCGCTTGCTATACTCGAACAGCTTACGAGCACTGCCAAGTCAGCCATGATCAGAAAGTCAGTAGTTGCCTGAGAGTGTTTACGGGTGAGGGTGTTACTGTTGATGGATGAGTGCTTTTTTAGCACAGACAGAATTTGAAAGGAAGAGAAAATGGCGGGTTTATATGAAAACGAGAATCAAGACATCAATCCTGTTCTGCAAAAATACATTGAGGTGATCCCTGTTATCAAGGACGCTCTTGGGATTGATATGATGATGAGTATTACT
>JAGBOK010000090.1 GCA_017633905.1 Eubacterium sp.
CGTAATTTTACTCCTAGTGCAGTGTTTTTCAAATATTTGGACATTTTACGCAGGATGATTGTTTCATCCTGCAAGGCGCCTGAATGCGTCGATGTGGTGGCATCGACAAATGAAGGCAACGAAGCAGGTGGAAAATCAGACAAGTAATAATGTCCGGTTATTTGGAAATCGCTGTACTATGTTCTATTTTTTATTATTAGGCAGGTTTTTTTTATGAATACAGAGATAAAAGACAATTGGACACAGATTATCGAGTTTCTGAAAGAAAATTATGATGTGATCGACGTGCTCTACAGAACATGGATACTTCCCTTAGAGGTGATATCAGAATCTGACACCGATGCCATGATAGCAATTGATGAGGCAAGACAGGGAGATATCATCAATCTTATCGACAAACGATACAAAATTCCACTTCAGACTTCCATAGAAGCCATCACCGGCAAATCAGTAGAGATAGAATTTGTCAGCAAAAAAAGTGTTCCGGAAAATGAAGGTGTTTCTTCCTATTATAATACAGAGGATGTAAAAACCAAATCCATCGAAGAAAAATATCCTTTCCTGAGATCCGGTCAATCATTTGTCAATTTTGTCGTATCAAGTTCAAATCAGCTGGCACATGCTGCTGCTGTTGCTGTAGCGGAGAATCCGAACGGTCAGATGTACAATCCCCTTTTTCTGTACAGCGGTCCTGGACTTGGCAAGACACATCTGATGCATTCGATATCACGCTATATCATAGAAAACCATCCTGAATACAAGATAAGATATACGACAAGTGAGAACTTTACCAATGATGTCGTTACCTCGATCAGAGAATCCAAGTCAAACAATAAATCGGCAATGACCGAGCTGAGAGACAAATACAGAAATGTTGACGTTTTGCTGATCGATGACATTCAGTTCATAATTGACAAAGAATCAACACTACAGGAATTTTTTCATACCTTCGAGGAGCTTTTTCAGACAGGAAGGCAATTAGTCATATCAAGTGATAAGCCTCCCAGTGAGATGGACGGACTTGAAGATCGCTACAAAACAAGGTTTGCATCGGGACTTCCTGTTGATATCAAACCACCTGATTATGAAACTGCCCTTGCTATTCTCATGCAGAAACAGGATGAATCGGATGTAAAGCTTTCAAATGACATACTAAGCTATATCGCATCCAATGCAAGACACAGCATTCGTGAACTCAAAGGAGCATACAACAAGGTCATTCTTTTTTCCAAGCTCACGCGCTCCAGCGAGGATATCACGCTTGATATGGCAGAAAACGCACTAAAGGATTTCATATCTGACAATGCTGAGATCAGACTCACGGCAGAATACATAATCGACATTGTATGCAGTCACTTTCATGTTGACAAGGATATCCTGCTTTCTGACAGAAGAACCGATGAACTGGTATATCCGAGACAGATAGCCATGTATTTATGCTCACAATACACATCATTAACACAGCAGGTTATTGCCCAAAAGCTCAAAAGAAAAAATCACACCACCGTCCAACATGGTGTAAAAAAAATCAAGGATTCACTTCCTGTTGATAACGAGCTGCAAATGGATATTATTATGTTGAAAAAGAAGTTAAACGTTAATTAAACCCGATTTTTTTATGAACATAAATTATCCTGAATACCATTTTATCAGCTTAAAAAAAATCAACTTAAAGAACGATATTTACAAGGCTATCAGACTTATAAGCCTTATGAATGCCCCTACTGGATACTACTACTAAAAATTCTTTTATATTATTTATATATTGGATGCACAAGGGAAGGAGATGTGTTTATGAAGTTTAGGTGCAGAAAAGATGAATTCAACAATGGTATCAATATTGCTATGAAGGCGATCATGGGAAAAACTACCATGCCTGCTTTGGAATGTTTTCTTATAGAAGCAAAGGATGACAAGGTATATATAACCTCCAATGACATGCAGCTTGGGATCAGAACTCTCATCCCCGCAGAAGTAGAGGAGGGAGGGATCGTTCTCATGAATGCGAGAAATCTCTCTGGTGTTATATCAAAAATGTTGGATGACAGGATAGAATTTGAGTCGGATGACAATTCCACCATAATGATATTTGGAGGCAACAGAAGACATGAGGAACAGGGACTTCCCGATGATGATTTTCCGAGGCTTCCTGAAATAGAGTTTTCCCAGTCTGTAAGTATTTCTCAGTTTGAGCTGAAGGAAATGATAAGACAGACTATTTTCTCTATATCATCAAAGGAGAATAACAAGATATTGACCGGAGAGCTTTTTGAAGTATCGGGAGATGAGCTGCGTATTGCTTCTCTTGATCTCATCAGGGTATCTATCAGAAAAACGAAGCTTGGAAGTGAGTATGAAAAAGTAAAGGTAGTCATCCCCGGTAAGACTCTCAATGAGATAAGCAAGGTAATGTCAAATGACGCTGATGATATGGTAGATATCTATTTTTCCAAAAATCATGTGAAGTTTGAGTTTGGAGATACCGTGATGATATCAAGGCTCATCGAGGGTAATTTCTTTAATATAGACCAAATGCTCAAAAACAATTATGAGACCAAAGTAACAGTAAATAAAAATGTATTTTTTAACTGTATTGACAGCTCGACTCTTTATATAAGAGAGACAGATAAAAATCCGGTTATTTTTACGATGACCGATGATAATATGAAGGTCGAGATAAAATCATCAAATTCATCCATGAATGAGGATGTTCCGATCACAAAGGAAGGAAAGGATCTTAAAATAGGTCTGAATCCTAAATATATCATGGATGTTTTGAAGGTAATAGATGATGAAGATGTAAATTTGTATTTCTTTAATGCAAATTCACCATGCTTTATCAAGAATGAAGGTGAGAGCTACATCTATCTGATTTTGCCGATCAATATATAAGGAGAGAAAATGGACGAAACAGTCAGTATTAATGATGAGTTTATCAAGCTCGGACAGGCGCTCAAATTGTCCGGTCTTGTAGGCTCGGGAGTAGAAGCAAAGGTAGTAATAACAGACGGAATGGTCAAGGTCAATAATGAAACTGAAATAAGGCGCGGAAGAAAACTTTATCCGGGTGATTGCTTTGAATATGACGGTTTTTTGATCAGGGTAGTAAAAGAAGATGATCCTAAGGACGCTTAAATTATTAAATTTCAGAAATTACAAAACCGGAGAATTTGAATTTGATCCGGGTATAAATGTTTTGTATGGAGACAATGCCCAGGGAAAAACAAATGTATTAGAGGCAATATATGTTGGGGGAACTACCAAATCACACAAGGGCAGCAAGGATTCGGAAATGATCCTTAGGGGAGAAAGTGAATCCCACCTGAAATATATTGTAAAAAATCACGAGAGAGAAAATACCGTAGAACTGCATCTGAAGGCTCATGGAAAAAAGGGGATAGCGATAGATAAAATACCCGTTAAAAATTCAGAAGAACTGCTCGGGATATGCCACGTTGTTTTTTTCTCTCCGGAAGATCTGATGGTAATAAAAGAAGGTCCTGAAAACAGAAGAAGATTTATTGATGTGGAATTGTGCCAGTTAAACAAAATATATCTTCATTACCTGATACAATACAGAAAAAATCTCAAACAGAGAAATGCGCTGTTAAAGCAGATAAATGAAAAACCTTCACTGTCAGAAACCCTTGATATTTGGGATCAGGGACTTATAGAAAACGGAAAAAAAATAATAGGTTTTCGCAGAGATTTTATAATAGAATTAGAAGAAATAATGAGAAAAAAGCACTCAAAAATAACCGGTGGAAAAGAAAACATAAAGCTCATATACAAGCCGGATGTAATGGAAGAAGCCTTTGAGGAAAAGCTTTTTTTATCGAGAGACAGGGATATATATCAGGGAACAACAACAACCGGTCCTCACAGGGATGATATTATTTTTCTAAACGGTGATGAGGATATCAGAAAGTTCGGTTCACAGGGACAGATAAGAACTGCGGCGCTGTCATTAAAGATCGCGGAAACAGATCTTGTAGAGAAAAAAACAAGAGAAAAACCGGTACTGTTGTTGGATGATGTATTGTCAGAGCTTGACAGAAACAGACAGAATTTTTTGTTGGAAGAGCTTAGCGGGATGCAGACCATAATCACCTGCACGGGATTAGAGGATTTTATAGAAAGCGGAATTGGAATTGATAAAAAATTCCACATTAAAAACGGACAGATAAGTGAATAATTGTTACTATTCAATCATAACGATTTAAGGAGGCTTATAAAATGGCAGAAACCACGGAATTAGAGTCATACGGCGCGGATCAGATCCAGATACTTGAAGGTCTTGAAGCAGTCAGAAAAAGGCCGGGAATGTATATTGGAACAACATCCGAAAGAGGACTTCACCATCTGGTCTATGAGATAGTTGATAATGCTGTCGATGAGGCTTTGGCTGGTTTTTGTGACAACATAACGGTCATGATCAATGAGGATAATTCCATTACGGTTGAGGATAACGGACGCGGAATACCCGTCGGTATCAATAAAAAAGCAGGACTTCCCGCCGTTGAGGTAGTATTTACCGTGCTTCATGCCGGCGGTAAATTCGGCGGCGGCGGATACAAGGTATCCGGCGGTCTGCACGGCGTGGGTGCATCTGTCGTCAACGCTCTCTCGACATATCTTGAGGTTGAGATTTTTCAGGATGGAAAGAGCTATAAACAAAGATATGAAAGAGGAAAGACCATGTATCCTCTGAAGGAAACGGGAAAGAGTGACAAGAGAGGAACCAGGGTCACATTTCTTCCCGATCCGGAGATATTCAAGGAGACTACCTTTTATGATTTCAGGATCCTCAGAAGACGTCTCAGGGAAATGGCATTTCTCACCAAGGGCATCCGTATAACTCTCATGGACAAAAGATCAGGCGTGATCGAGGACGAGAGAGTCGGAAAGCCCGAGGAAGTATTCCACTATGAGGGCGGTATCAAGGAGTTCGTTTCTTATATAAATAAAAATAAAAAGCCTCTCTATGAGGAGATCATCTACTGTGAAGGACAAAGAGATGATGTATATGTGGAGGTAGCATTCCAGCACAATTCAGAATACAATGAGGGATGCTACAGCTTCGTAAATAATATAAATACTCCCGAGGGAGGTATGCACCTAACAGGCTTCAAGAATGCGCTTACCAAGACCTTTAACGAGTATTCAAGAGCGCAAAAGATACTAAAGGACAATGATCCGAACCTAAGCGGTGAGGATATCAGGGAAGGACTTACCGCAATTATAAGTGTCAAGATCCCGGAGCCGCAGTTTGAGGGACAGACCAAACAAAAGCTTGGAAATTCCGAAGCAAATGCAGCTACAAGCTCGGTCGTCAGCGAACAGTTGACATATTTTCTCGAACAAAACCCCGCTGTTGCAAAGCTTATTTGTGAGAAAGCGGTACTTGCGCAGAGGGCAAGGGAAGCGGCACGCAAGGCAAGGGAGATGACCCGCAAGAGCTCGCTTGATGTTACCTCATCACTGCCCGGCAAACTTGCTGACTGTTCGGACAAGGATCCCTCCAAGTGTGAGATATATATAGTCGAGGGAGATTCCGCGGGCGGTTCCGCCAAGACAGCGAGAGACCGCGCTACACAGGCGATACTGCCGCTCAGAGGAAAAATACTCAATGTAGAAAAGGCAAGGCTTGACAGAATACTCGGAAACGCCGAGATCAGAGCCATGATAACCGCATTCGGAACCGGTATCAGTGAGGATTTTGACATAGAAAAGCTGAGATACCACAAAATAATAATCATGACGGATGCCGATGTTGACGGCGCACATATAGCGACGCTGATGCTGACATTTTTCTACAGATTTATGCCCGAGCTGATACGTCAGGGCTATGTATATCTGGCACAGCCGCCTCTGTACAAGGTCGAGAAAAATAAAAAGACCTATTACGCTTATACTGATGATGAATTAAACGCCGTGCTCTCTGAGATAGGCCGTGACGGGAACAATTCCATCCAGCGTTACAAGGGTCTTGGAGAGATGGATGCCGAGCAGCTGTGGGATACGACGATGGATCCGGAAAAAAGAATACTGTTAAGAGTAGATATGAATGATGACGACGGAGAGGAGCTTGATATCACCTTCAATACTCTTATGGGAGATGAGGTCGAGCCGAGGAGAGAGTTCATTGAAGCCAATGCAAAATATGCGAAAAATCTGGATATATAGTTACTGAAACACAGAACAGAATTTAAGGAGATATGATCATGGAAGAAGAACGATACGACGATATCCAGCCGGTCGATCTGAAAAAAACGATGGAGACGAACTACATCGAGTATTCGATGTCAGTTATAGTAGACAGGGCGCTGCCCGACGTTCGTGACGGACTTAAACCCGTGCAGAGAAGGATCCTGCACGCAATGAACGAGCTGAACAATACTCCGGACAAGCCTCATCGTAAATGCGCGCGTATCGTCGGTGATACGATGGGTAAATATCATCCACACGGAGACAGCTCGATTTATGGTGCTTTGGTAAATCTTGCACAGGAGTGGAATACGCATTATCCGCTTGTTGACGGTCACGGCAACTTTGGTTCCGTTGACGGTGATGCAGCTGCTGCCATGCGATATACAGAAGCGCGTTTAAGCAAAATATCAATGGAAATGCTCGCTGATATCAACAAATAAACCTTTGATTTCATGCCGAACTTTGACGAGACGGAAAAAGAACCGACAGTCCTTCCATCCCGTTTTCCAAACCTGCTTGTAAACGGCACATCGGGTATCGCTGTTGGCATGGCAACGAACATCCCGCCGCACAATTTGACTGAGGTGATAAACGGCGTAGTCCGTATGATAGATAACCGTGTCGATGAGGACAGGGATACATCGATCGATGAGCTGATGGGAATTATTCAGGGACCTGACTTTCCGACCGGTGCCACCATACTCGGAAGGCGCGGCATCGAAGAGGCATACCGCACGGGACGCGGTAAGATCAGAGTCAGAGCCGTATCTCAGATAGAGGAAATGGACAACGGCAAGAGCCGTATAGTCGTTACCGAGCTTCCATATATGGTAAACAAGGCAAGATTGCAGGAAAAGATCGCGGAGCTCCACAAGGAGAAAAAAATAGACGGCATCACGGAGCTTCGTGACGAGTCAAACCGCGAGGGAATGAGACTTGTAATAGAGCTTCGCAAGGATACCAACCCCAACGTGGTGCTGAACCAGCTCTACAAGCATACACAGATGCAGGATACCTTCGGTGCAAATATGCTTGCGGTCGTGCCAAACAAAGACGGGGTGTTGGAGCCCAAGGTCCTCAATCTCCTGCAAATGTTAGAATACTATCTGCACCACCAGGAGGAGGTAGTCACAAGACGGACAAAATTTGATTTGAGAAAGGCTGAGGAGAGAGCCCACATAGTAGAGGGACTCCTCATAGCTCTTGATAACATAGACGAGGTCATAAGGATCATCCGCAGTTCCAAGTCAACAGCCGAGGCAAGAGAAAGACTTGAAGAGCGCTTCGGTCTTGATGAGATTCAGTCAAACGCCATCGTAGAGATGAGGCTGAGAGCTCTCACGGGCTTGGAGAGAGAAAAGCTTGAAAATGAATTTGCCGAGCTTGAAAGAAAAATAAAGGAATTCAAGGCAATACTTGCAGACAGAAAACTGCTGCTTGGAGTGATCAAGACAGAGATCACCGAGATCAGGGACAAATTCGGAGATGAGAGAAAGACAAGTATAGGATTTGACGCATCGGATATTTCCATAGAGGATCTGATCCCCGTTGAGAACTGCGTACTTGCCATGACTCACAAGGGTTATATCAAGAGAATGACTCCCGATAACTTCCGCTCACAGCACAGGGGAGGCAAAGGGATCAAGGCTATGCAGACCATCGATGATGATTATATCGAGGATCTTCTCATGGCGACAACTCATCATTATGTGATGTTTTTTACCAATACCGGAAGGTGCTTCCGTATCAAGGCATATGAGATACCGGAGGCAGGGCGCACCGCAAGAGGTACGGCTATCGTGAACGTACTTTTGCTTGAACCCGGAGAAAAAATCACCGCTATGATAGCCATGCACGCTTTTGACACGGAAAAATATCTGTTCATGGCTACAAAAAACGGAACGGTAAAAAAGACCAAGCTCGATGATTACAAGAACATACGCAAATCCGGTCTCATAGCGATAAACCTAAGAGAGGGTGATGAGCTGATCGAGGTCAAGCTCACCGACAACACCAATGATATCATACTTATTACCAAAAAAGGAATGTGTACGCGCTTCCCTGAGAAAGAAGCAAGAGTAGTAGGGCGCGCTTCCATAGGTGTCAAGGGTATCACTCTCACGGGCGATGACGAGGTAGTTGCAATGCAGCTTGACTCGCAGGGACAGGCGATACTGTTTGCTACCGAATTTGGAATGGGCAAGAGCACCTGGGTCAGCGATTTCAAGACTCAGCACCGCGGAGGCAAGGGTGTCAAGTGCTACAAGATCACTGATAAGACCGGAGATATCGTCGGAGCGAAGTGCGTAAACAAAGATAAAGAGATCATGCTGATCACGAATGAAGGTGTCATAATAAGGATCAATGTGATGGATATCAGGGTGCTCGGACGTATCACATCCGGAGTAAGGCTTATGAATATAGATGCCGGCTCCGATGTGAGGATCGCGTCTATAGCAAAGGTCAGGGAAGAGATAATAGATCCTGACGGCGGAGCGCCGGCAGACTATGATCCTGAGGATCTGAAGCAGGACACGGATCCGAATTCATCCACAGATGATAACAAAGATGAAGAAGAAAAATAAACAGCAAGATAAGTATGATCGTAAGCGAAGGATCTATATGAACAAAATAATAACTATGCCTTTGAATAAAAGTATTGTAAAAGAGATCAGAGCGGGAGATATCTGTAAAATAACAGGAACCATTTACTCTGCAAGGGATGCTGCCCACCGGAGAATGTCGGAAGAAATAGCAAAGGCTTTGGGCGTGAGCATTGATGAGCTGTTAGCTGAACCGGACGGTTTTTTATCAGAGGAACAAAAAAAGCTTGCAAGGGCAGCGCTTCCATTTGATATAACCGCTCAGACCATATATTATCTTGGTCCGACACCGGCAAGACCGGGGCAGGTGATAGGATCTGCAGGTCCCACAACATCGACCAGGATGGACAAATATACTCCGTTACTTTTGGAACTCGGTATGTCAGGCATGATAGGAAAGGGCAGACGGGGCGACAGTGTCAAAGCCTCCATGAAGAAAAATACAGCCGTTTATTTTGCAGCTACGGGAGGCGCCGGAGCGCTGTTATCCAAATGTATCAAGTCCTCTGAGATCATCGCCTATGAGGATCTGGGGACGGAGGCGATCAGAAAGCTCTATGTGGAAGACCTGCCTGTGATAGCCGTGACGGATTGTTACGGTACGGATGCGTATTCATAGCATCGCCTCCTTCAAACGCCTTGTAGAGCGAAAATGCATACTTCGTGAAAAGTATAGTCAATTGGAAATTGCTACACTAATACAAAAGTGGATAAAATATGAGAACGATAAAAGCAGAAGAGATCACCGAACATATCAAAAATATGTGCATATCCGTAAATACCGTATTGTCTGAGGATGTGGAAAATGCACTGAAAAACGCGAGAAAAACAGAGACCTCGGACACGGGGAAAAGTATCCTCTCACAGCTGGGTGAGAACTTAAAAATCGCGGGGGAAGAAAAGATCCCCATATGCCAGGATACCGGCATGGCGGTTTTTTTCCTTGGGGTCGGTCAGGATATACATATCGAGGGATCGATCGAGAGTGCTGTCAATGAAGGTGTAAGACAGGGCTACGAGGAAGGGTATTTGAGAAAATCAGTCGTAGCGGATCCGATAGAAAGAACCAATACGGGCGATAATACTCCCGCGGTCATCTACTATGATATAGTTCCCGGTGACAGGTTAAAGATCACTATGGCACCCAAGGGCTTTGGAAGTGAGAACATGTCAAGACTTGTCATGCTAAAGCCTGCTGACGGAATAGAGGGTGTAAAAAAAGTAATACTCGATACCGTGTCGGCAGCGGGACCAAATGCCTGTCCGCCGCTCGTTGTAGGAGTAGGCATCGGAGGGACATTTGATAAATGCGCCGTTCTCGCCAAGAAGGCACTGACAAGGAGCCTTGATGACAGGTCAAAAATACAGTGGGTGAGAGAGCTTGAAGAGGAAATGTTACTTAAGATAAACAAATTAAATATTGGACCGGGAGGACTTGGCGGCAGCGTGAGCGCTCTCGGTGTCAATATTGAGACCTATCCGACGCATATAGCAGGTCTTCCTGTAGCAGTTAATCTTTGCTGTCATGTAAACAGACATATAAGCGTAGTGCTATGACTGCACTCGCAGGAGACACAGATATAATTCCGGATGGTCTGCCGGGGGACAAAAAACTTGTATGTGGTCAAACTGATGAGGAGGAAGTATAGATGAGAAGTGGAAAATACAGGAGTATTTCTCTGATTTCACTTTG
The DNA here is from genome assembly GCA_017633905.1 of Eubacterium sp. Taxonomy (GTDB): domain Bacteria; phylum Bacillota; class Clostridia; order Lachnospirales; family Lachnospiraceae; genus Eubacterium_F. The sequence continues at coordinate 10,507 of JAGBOK010000090.1, forward strand.
TTTATGCCTGATCATGATACCGAAAGTCACAGTATCTGCAGCAGCCGTAAGCCATGGCGGGGCAGCTGCGGTACTCGGAAAGGTCGATGATCTCGGATACTCTGTAGAGCTCTATGACGGAACAAACGGACTTCCCACATCAGACGCAAACACCATACTCTCAACCGGTGACGGATTTATCTGGATCGGTGGCTATTCCGGAGTAATACGCTATGACGGCACCTCCTTTGAGAGAACGCTTGACAACAAGGAGATCACCAATGCAAATACCATGTTTGAGGACAGCAAGGGAAGGCTCTGGATCGGGACAAACGACAACGGAGTAGTTGCGGTCAAAGAGAGCCAGAGCTGGCATTTTGATTACAAGGACGGTCTGACAAGCTCCTCAATCAGGGCAATATCAGAGGATGACAAAGGAAATATCATCATAGGGACCACACAGGGACTTTATTATGTTGATCCCGGGATGAAGCTCAATATGATCAATGAGCCCATGCTGAACGGAGAATACATAGAGCAGCTCTCAAATATAAGCGGCGGGACGATATACGGACTGACGCATACGGGGATGATATTTGAGATAAAAAACTGCAAGGTCGACAGGACATTGACCGGTGATGATACGGAAACAGGCTCATACAAATCTATTTTTCCCGATCCGAAGAATGAGAACATGCTCTATCTGGGCACAACCTCGGGAGAGGTGATACATGGCAGCATCGATGACAGGTTTGAAAATGCCAAGAGGATCAAGATCACTGATCCTGTCACGGATGCGGGACTTGATAAGGAAGAAGCTTCACGCCCCATCAACTGGATAGACTATGCCGAGGGGCGTATATGGATACTCAGGGACAACTGCATAGGATGGCTTGATGATGCCAATGCGTTCCATGCGATCCACAATCTTCCGATGGACAGCTCAATAGCAGCCATGGAAACCGACTATGAGGGAAACCTCTGGTTCGCATCCACGAGACAGGGCGTGATGAAGCTCGTGGCAAATAAATTTGCGGATATTACCGAGCAGACTGCTCTGGAAAGGGAAGTAGTAAATGCGACCTGTCTTCATGACGACAAGCTCTATATAGGTACGGACACCGGACTTCAGATAATATCAAAGGAACACACCAAGATCTCGGAACCAATACAGGAAATGATAGGAGATTCCAGAGTCAGATGTCTCAAAGAGGATGGGGAAGGAAATCTCTGGATCGCGACCTATACCAATAAGGGTTTGGTATGCTATACCGCTGACAATAAAATAAAGAGCTTTACCAAGGTAAAAGGTATGCCGGACAATCAGATCCGCTCCATAACCCTTGGCTCCGGCGGAGATATACTCGCCGCTACCAATGGCGGACTTGCGATAATAAATGATTTTAAGGTAGTAAAAACCATCGGGAGCAAGGAAGGACTGAAAAATACGGTCACACTGACTGCCATAGAATACGACGGAAAGCATTTTTTAGGCTCTGACGGGGACGGGCTTTTTGTCGAGGAGAACGGCTCCGTTACACACCTAAGCCGTGGGGACGGACTGACATCGGACGTTATTTTGAGACTCAAAGAGGATAAAAAAAGAGGCGTCATGTGGATCATAACCTCCAACTCGATCCAGTACATGAAGGACGGAAAGATAAAAAAGGTCGAGGGCTTTCCCTATTCAAACAATTATGATATATACTTTGACAGCGGAGAAAATGCGTGGATACTCGCCTCCAACGGAATATATGTTGTCAAGGCAAAGGATATGATAGAGCGTGACAGCTATGATACGCTGCATTATGACTTTTCGAGCGGTATGCCCTTTATGGCGACAGTCAATGCATTCAGCGACCAGTCAGAAAACGGCATGCTCTATATAGCAGGACGCGCCGGAGTATTTACCGTAAATATAGACGAATACTTTGAGCTGGAAAATGATATCAAGATCAATATTCCATACGTTGAGCTTGACGGAAACAGATACTATGCAGATGAGAACGGCAACATAGACCTGCCTGAATCCAGAGATGCGATCACTATATATGCGAGTGCCGTAACATACTCCATGCAAAATCCACGCATCAGATACAAGCTCGATGGCGTTGATACATCATACAACAGCGTTTTCAAGCAGGATATGGGACCCATCAGATATACAAATGTTGCCGGCGGTGAGCATGTCTTCACATTGTCGGTGATGAACACCTCGACCGGCGAGGAGCAGCAAAGCTACAAAATAGTGATCAACAAAGCGTTGCTTACCGAAGAAAAAACCTGGTTCAAGGTCATGGGTTATGTACTGGTCGCAGCGCTGATAGCCGGTATTGTAGCGATCATAATGGTACGCCGCGCAAGGATCTACAAGAAAAACCAGGAGAAAAACAAACAGCTCATCAGAGAGATGGTCGAGGCATTTGCAAAGACCATAGATATGAAGGACAACTATACCAAGGGTCACTCTGCGAGAGTGGCGCAGTACACCGTCATGCTTGCCGAGGAAATGGGTTATTCCAAAAAAGAAGTAGAGGAATTCTACGAGATAGCAATGCTTCATGACATAGGCAAGATAGGTGTACCGGCAGAGGTTTTGAACAAGCCCGGCAAGCTGACGGATGAAGAGTTTGACAAGATCAAATCTCATTCCTCTCTCGGATATGAAGCATTAAAGAACATAAGTATCATGCCATCACTCGCAATAGGGGCAAAGTTCCATCACGAAAGACCGGATGGCAAGGGATATCCGGATGGACTCAAAGGAGATGAGATCCCGGAGGTCGCAAGAGTCATTGCAGTTGCAGATACATTTGATGCCATGTATTCCAACCGTCCGTACCGAAAGAGAATGAATTTTGACAAGGCGGTCTCCATAATCAAGGAGGTTTCCGGCACGCAGCTCTCATCAGATGTTGTCGATGCTTTTTTAAGGCTTGTGGACAAGGGTAAATTCAGGGCACCTGATGATGAGGGAGGTGGTTCTACAGAGGACATCAACAACATCAGAAAGCACTATGATGACAAGGAAACTAAAAAAGATCAGCCAGATAAAGAACAGACCGGTACAGACAGTGAACCGGGAAAAGGTGATATAAAATCAGAACCTTCGGATCAGTAATATGATCTGATGATATACACAAAAAAAGGAGGAAACCATCAATGAAGATCAAAAAACTTATGGCACTTGCTCTGTGTACGGCGCTTGCGCTTAATGTAACGCCTGTAAGTGCAAAGCAGGATATTACTAATCAGACACTTAAGGTAAATGCAGAGCAGAGTGCGGAGGGAATGTTAAAAATACTTCAGGACAATCTCTTGCAGAATACAGATGTATCCAAATACGGAAATATCTATGTAAAAGAGATGCAGCTTGCAGATCCCGGAGCACTTCTTCTCAAAGAAGCACAGAACTTCAAAGCGAATAAAAAGCTCACTGACGTGGAAGCCGTGCTGGTTGATCTTAACAATGATTATCAGTATGAAATGGTGCTCACATATCCCGCAGGTGTGAGAGGAGCGATATCCGTATTCAGATTTGACAATGAGAAACAGGCAGTAGTAAAGGTCAAAACTTATTATGGTGTAACTGACTACAGAAAAAGCGGCAAAAAGATCGTTATATCACAGTCACAGAATGCGTATTCAGCAAACTATACAACACTAAAGATGACAAATGCGGGCAAGATGAAAAAGGTTGTTACTTATTCCGAAAAAGAATCCAAAGGAAAGTTTGTTTGTAAAAAAAATAAAAAGAAAATAACAAAAAAAGCATTTAATAAATATGTTAAAAAGTATAATAAATTAAAGAGGATAAATTTCAAGCCTCTCACAGAGGATGAAATACCGGTTCATGTTTTGGCAGGCGATACCTATATTACAAAAAATTCATTTACACATATAGGTTACTACGAAACTTTCAAGGAGGTCACTGTTTTTAGTGATAATTCAGCAGAAGCAGGGGTTTCCCCACAAAACAAATATATCGGTTTTTGGGCTGATTTTGATGCGGTAGAGGGCGGCGGCTACTCCTCTGACGGAGCGATAAAACGCTATGTGTTTGGTCCTGATGTGAAGGATGCAAAGACCGGCAAGACCTATCAGCAGCTTGACTGGGAAGCAGGACTTTATAATTCATTCGACCACGGTATTGTAAATACTTATATTTCCATGGTACCAAAGCTTGACGATAAAGGTTATGAATTCTCTATGCAGCCCTCTGAGATAGAGAATCTCAAAGTTGAGCCGGGACAGTCCGGTCAAAACGGTGACAGCCCCAAGTACGCTGTTACTATCTACAAATTTACCTATGGAAACAACGACATCGAGGTATCGGTATTTGAGGATGGAGAATACGCCGGCAGAGTAAAGGATCTGTCAGTCTATAAGAAAGGACTTGATATTCCTTATGAATATTATGAATATCTCTACGGTGATCAGGGTGCACAGGAAGGACAGATCTATGATCCAACCATAAATGTTCAGGTAAGAGGCGATGCAGTGGATGGACTGATCGTTCCCGGACTTAGAAAGATCTCAGTCAACGAGAAGGCAGCGGATGCTGCTCTTCCAAAATATGAGGTAAGCACATCAATCGATATAGAATTTAATCTCTCAACCGAGAGCGGAAGCTTCTATACGTTGGGCGCTGATGGAAAGAAGCAGGTATTAGATTCTGAAGGAATAGCTGATTACAATGAAAAGTTAAATCCGATGGATGAAAAGCAGGGCTACAAGGATACGAGTTTTGAGAACGGGATATTCTGGGAGCCGGCAGCATAAGGAGAAGATATGAGATCTGAAAAAATACACTTAAAAAGCGGCGGAAAAGATGTATCAAAGATACTGGAGCTCATAGAGAGTTTTTCCTATGAGCTTGATCTTGACGATAGGAATATGCTGAGGATCAGGCTCCTCGGAGAGGAACTCGTAGGACTTGTAAACTCCATGGATCTTGAGTTTGATGCTGAATTCTGGATGGAATATGATAATGTTGATGTCATGCTTCATCTGGATTTAAGAACACTTGTAAATCCCGCCAGAAAAAAAGAATTTCTCGCTCTGTCCAAATCAGATCCCAAGAAGCCAAAGGGGATCATGGCGAGGATAAAGGGTATAGTCCAGAATATGATGGTCAGCATAGATGAGGCCGATCAGCTGCAGCTCGCATCTACACAGGGAGTACCGTATGCAATGTACGGAATGATGGATGCAGAGAGCAGCAGAGTCATAGATTCGGCTATGGTCTGGTCCCTGCAGAGGTACCGCAGCTCCGTGGATCAGAATGTTAAAAATGACGAGGAAGCAATAACAGGGCATGATGATCTTGAAAAATCCGTCATTGCAAATATTGCTGATGATGTCAGTGTCGGGATCAAGGACAGCAGGGTGAGTCTGGTAGTGACCAAAAAGCTGTAACCAGATATATAATTCAGAAATATAATAAATTCAGAATTATGAAATATAATAAATTCAGAATTATAATTATAAATGCAAGTGGTTTTTTGTTTGGGACATCGCTTTCGCTCAATTCCAAACGCAGCGGTGCACGCCTCGAAAGAACCTCGGCTGCGCACCGGCGTTTGCAAAAGGTCCCAAACAATAAAACCACTTGCATTTATTATTTAGTTGGCAAAAAGATTAAAAAAAGCATAGTACACCGAATAATAATTAACTGGCACATTCGCTTGCCTGATCGCACATACACTTTGTTATCGTCAGTCGTCGTAGCCCACTACGACTCCATCCTCTGCCTTGTGTATGTGCGATCAGCCATCCAAAAATTTGATTCCTAACAGATGCAGGATACCTGAGGATTGAAGAAAGAGGATAAACAGAAATATCGGGGCGATATAACGGATCATGATGATATACAGCCTGCGGCGGCCGAGCTTTTCTCCGTTTGCCTGACATTCGTCTATTATGGTTTGCGGCTTCAGTATCCATCCGATCAGGATACAGGTGAGGATCGAAACGATAGGCATCAGGATTGAATTGCTGAAATAGTCAAATAAGTCAAGTATCTGACCGGAGCGGCCTGTGGGAAACTTGAGCTCAAAGAATAAAATGTTGTAACCAAGACACACAATAACAGCAAGGATTAAAGCATTCACCGATTCGGAGATGGTCGCGGCTTTTCTTGAAAATCCAAATCTGTCTATGAGACTTGACACAACTGCTTCGAGAATTGACATGGCACTCGTTATTGCGGCAAAGAGAACCATGGCGAAGAATGCCGCACCAACGATATTGCCAGCCCAGCCCATCTCCGCAAACACCTTAGGGAGCGATACAAACATAAGAGAGGGTCCGCTCGATGTCATGCCATCCATACCCATGAACACATATACTGCAGGGATTATCATGGTACCTGCAAGAAAAGCAACCAGCGTGTCAAAAATCTCGATCTGATTGATAGAGCGCACGAGGTTGTCTTTTTTTGATACATATGAACCGTATGCGATCATGATCCCCATGGCAATACTGAGAGAGAAAAAGAGCTGTCCCATGGCATCCACGATCGTCTGAATGAATTTGGCAATAGTCATACCTTCAAAATTCGGAATAAACAATACCTTCAGACCATCAAGACCGGTAGTCGTGGTTCCGGTCTCATCAGTATGAGATATAAATACAGAAAAAACAGCAATTCCAAGAATAAGCACCAAAAGGATCGGTATCAGTATTTTCGAGGAGAGCTCGATACCTTTTTTTACTCCGATAAAAATGATAGCTGCGATTATTACAAGAAAAATGGCCATGTATATGATGGGTTCAGCCTTTTGTGAGATGAAGCTGTTGAAAAAATCATCTGATGCTGCCTCTGCACCGTGACCGGTGATAAAGACAATAAAGTATTTTAAGACCCATCCGCCTATTGAACAGTAATAAGGAAGAATGAGAAATGGAACAATAACAGACAATATGCCGAGGGCGTTGGACAGATGCCCGGGGCGTAGGTTTCTGTAAGCGGTGAGTGGGCCCTGCTGTGTTTTTCTGCCAATGGCGACCTCAGTTGTAAGCAGCGTGAAGCCAAAGGTCAGAGCCAGTATCAGATACACCAGCAAAAACAAGCCCCCGCCGTCTTTGGCAGCCAGATATGGAAACCTCCATATATTTCCAAGACCGACAGCCGAACCGGCAGCGGCCAGGACAAACCCCAAACCGCCCGAAAATGATGTTCTTTTTTGTTGCATGATAATCCTCCCCTAAAATAGCGTTTCTGTTCATAATAAGCAACATAAGTATTTAGTACGATAAGAGTCATAGTTACTATTGAAGCATAGATACTATTCAGCCATGAATAGTATCAGATCATAAATATCAAATAAGTATAGCACACAAAAAGAATAATTACAAGTCCCTGACTGATTTTGATTTGCAAAGATGTTTAGCGGTTACTATTCACGGCTGAAAGCTGTCACTCCACTACATAAGGGATTTAGTCGCGAAGTGGCAGTAGAGCACGGAGCGTAGCGAAGTGCGGGAATCCCGCATGTGTGGAGTGACAGCCGAAAACGGCAACTGTTTTTTTCGTGATATTTCATAAAATATTCCTTGACAACAACATTGTTAAGGATTATTCTATATTTAGTAAATACGATCATATCGGAGTTTTACGGATGAGAAAAACAGCAGGGAGAATTTAAGCTTATGAAGATCAGAAAAAATGCTGTTACAATGATATTATTATTATCCTTTCTGATAAATGCTTTTTATCCCGTAAGTAGTTACTCCTGCACAGCCATGAACAGCACCCGGAGTGTTGTATTCGCAGGAAGTGCTCCGACAGATATTATGCTGATGGCAGAACAGTCTGTTTCTTCCGGGTCGGCTGTTGTACCGGAACAGACTATACAGCCGGTCATGACACCGGTTCCGGATGCCTCCAGCGGATCGGGAGCCGTAGCGGAGCCTGTTATAACATTTGATCCTGATGCTCTGACAGAGGATGAGCTGCGGACCGCAGATGAATTTAAGAGAAAAAAAGTAAAGGGAATAAAGCTCAAAAAAAACATAGAAAACAGTGTTGTTATAAAATGGAAAAAAGTGACCTCGGCAGCCTGTTACAAGGTTTACAGAGCAAATAATAAAGACGGTATTTATAAGGCAATAACAATTACCGATAAACACAGGTTCAAAGATAAAAATGCAAAAAAAAGAAAGAAATATAATTACATTGTTAAAGCAGTACTTAATATAAAGAATAACAACTTTTTTAGCAGGTCGAGCAAAAACATATCTGTGTATGTGATGCCAAAAAAACCAAGAGTAGTAATAGCCGGAGAGTGCTTTGTGGAGGATTTTGCCTATCAGAGCTCCGCTTTTCCGTCAAATTATCATCTTGTGTATAAGATCGGTGTCAACACATATACGATGATACATAACAATTATTTTGATAACGACGGATATTTGGTCACGGGGATCGAGAAGATCGCGACCTACAGACCGGACAGGGTCTATTTTCTGATAGGAGCCAATGAGTCAGCCTGGCAGAAGCCTGACTGGACAATGACGAACTTCAAGTACATGTTCGGACTTCTGAAAAAGATCAACAGAAACGTTCAGATTGTGCTGATCGCCGTGCCGCCCTTTGGGGTCACATCGACACAGAACATACCGAGTCCGGAGAGGAGAGCCGAATACAACAGAGCTTACATGGAATACGCAGACACTCACAACAATATATTTTTTTGTGATGCTACTTATGTCTTGCAGGATCCATCCGGATATTTGTCAGGCTCGTATGACGGAGGCGATGGCTGTCACTGGAATACGACAGGCACATCCGAAGTGATAAAGGCTCTGAAAAAATGGAGCAGGGATACCTTTGACAGCTGGTGAGTCTGCCGCAAGAGGCAGAGTTATAAAGTAACAGTGATTTTATAGTTCAGGAGAGAGTGAAATGAGAAAGAAAACAGGATCAATAATAAGTCTGATAATAATACTGGCAACAACTGCCATCATGCTGTGCCCTGCCGCGATGTCTGTGGCAAAGGGAGTAAAGACATCAAAAGTCTACACCCGGATCATGGAGGCTTATGGTGATGAATTTCCCTTGAGTGAGGGGAATCTCCTCAATATCAAAAGAACAAACATATTCGGAGATTATTCCATGGTGCTTGGTGTATCAAGTGAGTATTTCTCCGAGTACAAGGCAGCCAAGAAGTCAAACAGCAAAGAAGAATATATTTGCTTTGTATGCAAGGCAACCAAAAAGGAAAACATCAAAAAGATCAAGAACGGGATGAAGTCGTTCATCCTCAACGAGGCAAGGGGAAATGCGAATTATTTCTCCACGACAGGCAAGGAGCTGCTAAAGAATACCAAGATTGGTTCCAAGGGCAAATATGTTTATCTGTTTGTGATCGATACCAACAAGAACAAAAAGGCGGTAGAGGCTTTCAAGGACGCACTCGGTTGATGATCGGGATTTCCATGAGATTTATTTTTTAAGGACAAAAGCAGACTATGGTTTTTTCAAGTCTTATATTTTTATATATTTTTCTGCCGGCGGTTTTGTTGTGCTATTATCTGATACCGGCAGGCAGATCAGGACACACCGGCGGTGGTTCTTCAAATCATAATATCAATATAAACAAGCAGGCGCGGAATGCGGTCCTGCTTATTTTTAGTATAATATTTTATGCGTGGGGCGAGCCTGTTTATGTACTGGGGATACTCGCATCAGTGATCATCAATTTTCTCTTTGGATCGCTGCTTGAAAAGAAAAAAAGCAAGCTGCTACTGGCGCTTAATATTTTTCTCAATCTCTCTTATCTTGCAGTATTTAAATATACTGATTTTTGTATAGGAACGATCAACAACCTGTTTGGTTCTTCAATAGCTCTTACAAAGCTTGTTCTTCCAATAGGGATCAGTTTTTATACCTTTCAGGCTCTGTCATATACGATAGATGTCTACAGGGGAAAGGTTTCTTCCGTATCGGCAGGCTGTCCGGAAAAAAATACGTCTAAGAACAGAAGAAAAACATCAGGAGAGGAGTTCCCTGACAGTCAGACGGAAGAGAAAAAAAGTCATGCAGTCAGCAGGCTGTCTCGAAATCTTAACGGATTGTTGAATTTTGGCACATATTTAACGATGTTTCCGCAGCTTATCGCAGGACCTATCGTCAGATATGATACGATCCGGCAAGAGCTCGGAACGAGAAAAGAAACTCTCGAAGACTTTGCAGAGGGGTTCATTCGCTTTTCATCCGGTCTTGGAAAAAAAGTTCTGCTTGCCAATTCCTTTGGGAGTATTTGGGATGATATAAGGCTTGGTGCGGAGTCGGACATGACTACGGCGGCGGCATGGCTTGGGATGCTTTGCTTTTCGCTTCAGATTTATTTTGATTTTTCAGGATACTCAGATATGGCGATCGGTCTGGGAAGGATGTTTGGATTTCATTTTAATGAGAATTTTGACTATCCTTATATATCAAAAACGATCACGGAGTTTTGGCGCAGATGGCATATTTCTCTCTCTACATGGTTCAAAGAATACGTCTATATCCCGCTTGGTGGCAACAGGGACGGGATAAAAAAACAGATCAGAAATATCCTCATCGTATGGGGGCTTACGGGACTTTGGCATGGCGCTGCATGGAGCTTTGTGCTGTGGGGGCTGTACTACGCGATACTTCTGATAACAGAGAAAATAA
>JAGBOK010000091.1 GCA_017633905.1 Eubacterium sp.
TTCAGGTAGTGACGGGAGCTTTAAAAGGTACAAAAAAGCATCAGAAACACCGGCGTGGGATTATATTTATGATCTGATGATAAATGCAAACATCAGTGACAGCGCATACGAATACATGATAGAGCTCGCAGGTGGCGAAGTTGAGCCCGAGATGGCACAGCCTGACGCAAGCTATTATAAGGATCACAAATTAAATATCATAGATGGCAATACGGCAGAGCTTGATCTCGGATATGAAGCGGCATCAATGCTCTCGTCTGTCTCATATTCCCTGTCAGTACATGATGAGGAAGCCATGGTGTATCTCGGAACCAACAACAATATAACAGAGGATTGGGAAAACGGTGTATTCAGGGATGATTTTGATGGTTCATGGGGCACGCTCAACGGCAATTTTGTCTATATGGAGATGACAAACAGTGAGGACGGCTATAATATTTATGCGATCCCCATCAAGCTGAACGGCACGGAATGTGTGCTGCAGGTCGGCTATGACACTGAGACGGAGACCGGAGTGATCATGGGTGTCAGCAGTGAGATAGAAGACGGGATGGCAAGGAAGGATCTCAGAAAGATCGCAGTCGGCGATGAGATCACGACCATGGCAGCCGGAGTTGAGCTGGAAACTCTTGAAACCGAGATGTTCGATCTTGATACCTTTACGGTGGATGAGAATACCGCATTTGCCATGGATTATCTCAGCGATGCCAATTATGCCATACAGTTTGAGATGAAGACGATCAATAACGAGGTATATTCATCGGATACGGAACTGTTCACCGTAGAAGATGGTGTGATGTTTTACAGATAGTTACGTTTCCACGGAAGTCACGCTTGCCGATTCAAGCATATGTATACTTTTGATCCTGTATAGGATAACAGATAAAACAACCAGCAAAACTCCTGATGAGCTTATTACCAGGGCAGCGCCTCTGCCTACGCCGATACCAAGTACAGAGCCAAGCAGATCCGATATGACGCCGGACAGAGAAAATGCGATCACATATCCTATCTGTGAAATAAAGCCTATAAATCCCCACGCTCTGCCCTGGAGCTCATCAGGGATGTTGGTTCTTATCAGATAGTCAAGACAGTTGTTTGCAAAAGGAAGCATTACAAAAAATCCGAATCCGGTGCATATGAGCATAATTATATTTTCCTTTAGTCCAAAGCCGAATATAAATACTCCGGCAAGGGCAAGTGAAACATACAATGTTTTTACGAATTTCTTTTTGATACCGCGCACGCCGAGAAATATGCTTGAAACGAGCATACCGGCGGCGCATATCGTCTCTGTGATACCGAGAGTCTTTGCATCGGCAAAGGCGAGGACCAGAGGCTCTGCAAGTATCTGAAATATACCTATAAACATAGTGATGGCAGCTGATACGAGTATCAGTATCAGGACTCCCTGTCGTGTTCTGATCGCGTCCCATCCCTCCTTCATGCTTTCCGTGAAGGAGGATTTTTTTTCAGGAATCTGTATCTTTATTCCTTTTTTTACAAA
>JAGBOK010000092.1 GCA_017633905.1 Eubacterium sp.
ATATCAAGCTCCTTGATGGGGACAGTTTCGAGGAGAATGCTCTCGAGGACAAGCTAAAGACTGACACGGGATATGATTTTACATGGTTTGAGGGAGATACCCGTGTTGCAACATCCGTTGTAAAGTCTGACAATACCCGTCCGATCGGAACTCAGGCTGCTCCGGAGGTCGTTACGGAGTGTCTCAACGGCGGCAATGATTTTACTTCAACAAATACAGACGTAGCCGGTCAGGCATATATTGTCGCATACTGTGTAGTTACCGACAGTGATGGGAAAAATGTCGGCATGGCTTTTGCGGGATCATCCAGAGAGAGTGTTGAGAAACAGATAACAAAATCCATAATAACTCTTGTCATTATTATTGTTGTGATCGCACTCATATGTATCGTGGTTGCTTTCCTGATCGCCAATTCCATAGCTAATGCGGTGAAATCAAGCTCAGAGGTCATACAGAATCTTGCAGAGGGAAGATTTGTTCATCCTTCCAAATATATTAATAGAAAGGATGAGCTCGGAGATATGACGAGAAATGTCTCAGTGCTTATTGACAAGCTTGAAGAGATAGTCGGTGAGATCAGAGGATCATCCCAGACTGTAGCTGAGTCGTCATTGTCTATTGAGAATATGGTAGATCAGATCGAACAGGCTACAGCTTCTGTCACCAAGGCTGTTGATGAGATATCAGAGGGGGCGATGAATCAGGCTCGTGATGTGAGTGTTGCTCTTGAAAACGTCGATAGTATTGCCGATGCTATACACAGTGTGACCGTTACGACAGGTGAGCTTGAAACTATCACGGACGAGATGGAGAAAAATTCACATACATCAGAGGGTCAGCTCTCATCACTTGAACAGTCCTCGGATGTCATGGCAAGCTCCATACAGGCTGTCAAAGAGCGTATCGGTGCTACGGGCAAGGCTGTTGACAATATATTTGACAAGATAACAATGATCGATGATATAGCGGCACAGACCAACCTTCTCTCACTCAATGCCTCTATAGAGGCTGCCAGAGCCGGAGAGGCAGGACGAGGCTTTGCGGTTGTTGCCGATGAGATCAGACAGCTCGCCGATTCCTCATCACAGGCAGCCAAGGATATTCAGGATGAGATGAACAAGCTGAAACGCGAAGCAGAGGCAGCAGTAGAACAGTCCGAGATAGTCAGTGAGAATACCAACAAGCAGAAGGAAACGCTCACGGAGACTATGAATGGCATTACCGAGCTTATCAGAGATATCACGGAAGATATCAAGGAGGTTCACCTCATTGCCAAGGATGCCAAGACCTGTGAGGACGCAAAGCAGATAGTAGTAGATTCTATGGACGGACTTTCGGCTGTTGCAGAGGAGAATGCTGCGGCATCAGAGCAGACTTCATCTGCCATGACAGAGCTTGATTCCACTGTCCACAACCTGTCGAAGTCTGCGCATGATATGGAGCAGGTAGCAGAGAATCTCAAACAGCAGGTAGAATTCTTCAAGTTCTGACCAAAAGAGAGTGTAGAAACAGTTACTTACAGATGTAAATGATATATCGGCGTGATCACATGTGAGTGGTTACGCCGGTTTTTTATGCACACGCCCGCCGATAGGAATGTGTCTGCTTCGATTATCTGATTATAGCGTATACCATGTAGGCGGCATATGCACAGACCATGACGCCGCCTTCTGCACGGCTTACCTTACTGCCTGTACATACAAAGAAATATGCGCCGATACTGACGATCAGTAGAATAAGGATATCGAAGAATGAAGCAACAGATATCGGGATAGGATGTATGGTTGAAGATGCTCCGAGGATCAGCAGGATGTTGAAGATGTTTGATCCTATGGCATTACCTATTGCCATGCCGTTCTCACCCTTGGTAGCAGCTACTATTGAGGTCACAAGCTCAGGCAGTGAGGTTCCTACCGCAACTATCGTGAGCCCCACGAGAGTCTCGCTCATGCCCCACATGAGAGCCAGATTCTTTGCTGATGTCACCACGCCGTCACCGCCTGCTACGATGAGGACAATACCGAGAACTATGAATATCACGCTCTTTAGCATGGGCTCCGGTTTGGCGTGGTCGTCCTTGCTCGATGTCTTTTTTGCCACTTTGATGGTGTAGAGGATATAGAGAGCGAATCCGATCAGAAACAGTATTCCTGCCCATCTGTACAGTTCGCCGGAATTTGCGTTCAGGTTGTTAAGAGAAGTTCCCTTGGCAAACACTATCCTCGTTGAGGCGAATATAAGAAGTCCGAATGTGATGATCAGATTGATCGGATAATCTCTTTTTTTTATCGCCGTTTCTATCGGGAGCGGCTTGATGAGGGCGCATACGCCGAGGACTACAAGCAGATTAAAAGTATTTGACCCCACGACATTGCTGACAGCGATGGCATTTGATCCTGAGAGGGCAGCTGATACGCTGACGGCAAGTTCCGGAGCGCTTGTCCCCATGGCGACTATTGTGAGTCCTATGATCACTCCCGGGACACCGAATCTTCTTGCAATAGCGGCAGCGCCATCGACAAAAATATCGGCACCCTTGATCAGGGCAACGAATCCGACTACGAGTAAAACAAGATTTAACAGCATATTTTCGGGATCCAACCAATTAAACATCGTTTTATTCTCCTTTTTTATTTTTTGTTTTGAAACACGAAGTGACAGTATTCATACTGATCTTTAGCATGAGAAACGCTGATATGATCAGTGCTTTCTTGATTCACACGTTGCGAAAGAGGAACTCTACAGGAGTTTTTCAAGAAAATCGGCTAACCCCTCGTCATCATTGGACAGTGTAACGGCATTTGCAGCGGCTTTCGCAGACTCCAGGGCATTTGCCATAGCTACGCCTGTTCCTGCCATCTTTAGCATCGTATTGTCATTTTCACTGTCACCAAAGGCTATGATCTGATCTCTGCCTATGCCAAGTTTGTCAGCAAGTCTCATCATGGCATCGCCCTTGGTAGCTTTTTTGTCAGAGATCTCCAAATTGTTGATGCCTCCGGTTACTGCAGTAAACTCCGGATATTTTTTCAGAATTTCCACGGTTTTATCGTAGTCCGTCCTGTGACCGTTCCCATCAGGTATAAAGTTGATCGTGATTTTTTGGATCTTTTTATCCGCAAGAAAAGCCGGCATATCTGCTATGGGTATTCTTGATGTCCTGATATATGCCTTCATTTGATCCGTAACGTCCATCCTGTCTATCAGGTGTACCCTGTCTGCATATATGTAGCATGCTCCTTCAATGAAGGGATCCGGCATAATACTAAGCCCGGACAGCTCATTCATGAGTCTGATCACAAGTCCGGTATCCATCAGATTCTCAAATTCAAGCTCATAGCAGGCAGATGAGTCTATATCATAGGTCGGGGGCATGTCAGGTGCAGCAGAAGAGAAACCGGGATCATTGGCAGATAGCTTATCCGTTGCAGTGTAGGAAAAACCGGCACATCTTCTGTAGACGCCGGCTCCGTTGGCGGTTATCACATAGTCCGCTCCCGAGAGAGCCTTCACTACATCAGGGATCCCGCTCAAACTCCTGCCTGTAGTCGGGACAAGTAGTATCCCCGATTCCGATGCGCTTTCCAGAATTTTGTGCGTGCGGGACGTGAGGATCTTCTCCTCGGTAAGTGCAGTCCCGTCCAGATCGAAAGCTATCATTCCAATATCAGTCATCAGCATTACTCCCAAATCCTTCTATTGCTGTTCTGCGAACAATCTTCGCACTACATTTTAATGCATGGGAGCCGCTATGTCAAAAAAAAATTAAAAAAATTACAAAAAAGTTTGCGAGAACACAATTTCGACACATTTCGGAAGTATAATCACATCATAAAGTTAATTCAAATAGTGTTTTACACGGCAGACAGCAGTCTGCAACTAACATTGCCAGCAAGATTGTTTTTTCATAAAACTCCTCTTTCAAAGGGCGGAACCGCAAGGTTCCGCCCTTCCCTTGTATGCACACGCCCACATAGTGATAAATGTACCACAGTTTTAATGCTGTTTCAAGTTTACGTTACTAAATATCTTGCATAAATGCTGTTTTTTTGGTATAATTTCAAGAAAGGTTATCACATGATAGGTTTGAGTTCAAACAATATCACGGAGAAAGGTAGGGTATATGGTCATGAGAAAGAGAATTGCTATCCTGGCTGGTCAGGCTGATGAGGGATATCAGGACAGATTTATCACCGGTTTTCTAAAAAAAGCTCATGAGGAGGATTTTGATGTCTTTACTTTTTCAATGTACTACAAATATCAGAATACTCCTGAGAGAGAACGCGGAGATGCCAATATATTCAGTCTCGTCAACTATGATATGTTTGACGCCATGGTGATCATGAAGGACACCATCCAGACAGGCAATCTGATAGAAGACCTTGAGAAGAAAATACATGAGAAATTTGATGGTCCCGTGATCTGTATTGAGAAAGAGAGCGAGTATTTTCCATCCGTATGTACTGACGGATATAATTCCATAGTATCTGTAATTACCCATCTGATAGAGGTTCACGGCTACAAGGATATAGCCTTTTTGACCGGCAAGAAATGGCATCCCCACTCCCAACTGAGATTGAAGGCTTTTCTTGATACCATGAATTCCCATGGATACAGAGTGCCTGATGACAGAGTGATATATGGGGATTTCTGGTATAAAAGCGGTGAGGTTTGCGTGGAGCAGCTGTTGAATTCGGGGAGCCTTCCGGAGGCAATAGCCTGCGCAAATGACCAGATGGCAATAGGAGTTTGTGATGAGCTGACCAAGAGAGGCTACAGCATCCCGGAGGATATCGCAGTAGTCGGATTTGATTCGGTCGAGGAAGGACGTACAAGTCCTTGTACGCTCACATCCACAATGCTGGCGGCTACAGAATGCGGGGAATACGCAGAGCAGTTTTTGTCTGCGGCGCTTCGCGGTGAGACCATTCCCGAGTTTGACGCCAAGGATGAAGTGTTGATCGGCAGGAGCTGCGGATGCGTGGAAGACAGTATGATATCTGAGTCTGCTTTAAGAGCCGAGTGGCCGACGGATATTTCAGAGGAAGGGTATTTCTCCACCTACAACACGCTGGCTGATGATCTGATGAAGCAGACATCCATAATGGATTTTCTAAGTACCGTATATGAGTACTCTTTTCAGCTTAAAAATGCAAGAAGCTTTCACATATGCCTTCAAAGATCTATTGTTGAGATTGAGGAAAAGGGAAGTATCCATCTCGCGAACGACGGATATGAGCCCAAGATGATACATGCGCTCAAATACAACGCAAGCGGAGTCGGAGGTCATGTAGGACTCGATGAGCTGTTTGACACCGAGAAGCTTTTGCCGGGTCTTGACAAGGACAGGGATGAGTGTGCCAATTTCTTCATAACACCGTTTTTCTTTGAGGATGAGTGTTTCGGGTATACGGTGATCAACTACGGGGAGAGAAGCTGTACCTACGGTGATCTCTATCGCAAGTGGATGGGCGATATCAGCAGAGGCTTTGAGGGACTCAGAAGGAGTCTTATATTAAGAGCCGAAGAGGTCAGGAGAATGACGGGGCAAAAGAACTATTCTGACCAGGGGACAATGCATGCAACTGAAAAGCTCAGTGATGCGGAAAAAGAAGAGATGAAGCTTGTTGAGAAAATTCTCGATGACAACCTCTTTACATATTATTTCCAGCCCATGATCAAGGTCTCAGATGGTTCGGTATTTGCTTATGAGGCACTCATGCGTGCGACTACCGAGCCTATGGTGTCACCTCTTACGATCTTGAAATATGCAGAGATGATGGGCAGGCTTGTCGATGTGGAGAAGCACACATTTTTGAATGTCCTTGCATATATAGACGCAAATCCGGATCTGTTTCCCGGGCACAAAATATTTATCAATTCGATCCCGGGTGTCAAGCTTGATGATGACGTTTACAAGCTTGTTGAATCGCTTTTGCTTGCAAATTCCAAATCAGTTGTCATAGAGCTTACCGAGGAGGCAGAGCTGACAAGTGAAGAAGTAGATGAGATGAAGGAACGCTATGAGAAGCTCGGGATCCAGACCGCTGTAGATGACTACGGAACAGGGTACTCGAATGTTACCAATCTGATACGCTATATGCCGGATTTTGTCAAGATAGACAGATCTCTTATCACTGATATCCAGGACAAGCCGCAAAAGCAGTATTTTGTCCGGGAGATCATAGGCTTTTGTCATGAGAATAATATGCTGGCTCTCGCCGAGGGTGTTGAGAATTCGGACGAGCTGAAGACCGTTATACAGTTGGGTGTCGATCTTGTACAGGGATATTATACTGCAAAGCCCGGTCCAAAGCTTATAGAATCTATCCCGACAGAATTGGTGAATGAGATAATCGGTGCGCCTTCACAGGATTTATCCGATGGCAGCGCCGGTTCCGGTCATACATATATCGCAGGACGTACCAACAGGGTATCGCTCAGTACACTCATTCGTGAAGGATACAAAGAGATCAGGATAGGAGAGGACAATCCTGTTTACAGAGATATTACGATAGTCGGTACTCCGGGCGTAAAATCAGAGGTCCGGGTTACGGTCGTGGATGGCTTTTCAGGAGAGATCACCCTTGAAAACGCATATCTTTTTGGCGGTGAAGGCGGTATCCCTGCCATAGATATCGGTGATGACAGTGTTATCAAGCTGATATTAAAGGGAGAAAATACACTCTCCTGCGGCGGCATCAGAGTACCGGGGACGTCTGCTCTTGAAATATACGGAACAGGAAATCTCCTTATAAATCTTGATGACAGGGAATTCTACGGAATAGGAAACGGATTAAAGGAAGCCCATGGAAACATGGTTCTTGCACAGGCAGGAGAGATAAGTATAGAAGCATCAGGAAAAAAGGGAGTATGTATAGGCTCGGGTCTTGGCGGGTCGATGGAGCTTCGCGAAGGCAAGTTCGTCATTGAGGTATCATCAGATACATGCGTAGGCATAGGATCTGTCGCAGGAGAGGTAAACCCGGATATACATGATTGCTTCGTTAATATCAATATGTCGGTATTCAAGGGAGCATGTATCGGATCCGTCGATGGAGATGTATCCATAGTATCTGAAAATGCGTCATTGAATGCCCAGATCGAGGGCGGCGAGGTCGCATTCATCGGCTCAGTGACAGGAAACAGGGTAAAGGCTGACATCTGGGGAGTAAAAAGCGATGTGACTATCCGTTCGGATGTAGCGACTTATGTCGGTTCTCTCGGTGGCGGAAGTGATATTCGCCTTGACAGCATACAGGCGAATATCAATATATATGGCAATCATGCAAGATTCCTCGGAGGACAGGGCGACCATTGGACTGATCTGATAGGCTCTGATGTGACGCTTGACATAGAGACCAGGATCAGCAGTGATGAACTGTTCAGCAGCGAGGATATTGACTTCTCGGATTCAAAGTATCACTTTACGGTAAATGGAAGTGAATATGTACCTGATTGAGAGTTACAGCCGTGAATAGTAACTACTGAATTACCAGCCATTTTTCAAGTGCTGCTTTTACAAGCTCCGGGTGAACATCATAGCAGTGAGTGTCGTCAGGAACAATGACGAGCTCACTGTTTTTGTATCTTTTTGCTGCGTCTTCGGAGCAGCGTACCGGTATGCAGTCATCTGCCGCCCCGTGAATGATCAGTACCGGACCATCATACGCATCAATTGCTTTTTCGATGTCTATGGTTTGGGAGATACGGCAATGATTGCCGGAAAGCACCCAACCGTCCGGAGATACGATCTCATCCGGAATATGGTTTGGATCAAAATCCACGCCAAGCACATGCCCGTTTTTTGCATCGCCCGGGATCGATAAAGCCGGAGACAATGCGATAAGAGCGCTTATAACATCGTGCTTGATGGCAGCGGTAAGTATCGCAGTGAGACCACCTTGTGAGTGACCGCACAGATATACCTTTGACACATAGTCAAGCCCTCTGCAATAGTCAATAAGAGTAATGGCGTTATTGATCCATTTGTACAGGTTATGATCCCTGAACTCACCGTCGCTCTCGCCATGACCGTAGAGATCGGCGCGGAGCGTGGCATATCCATGCTGCTGCATTGTTTTTGCAGCATCGATAATATGACGTTCGTCCTTGTTGCCGGTAAACCCGTGCAGTATTACGCACATGGGAACTTTGTCGCTGATATTTGCCGGTCTTTCAATGACTGTATCAAGCAGTATCCCGTCATCATTTATTTTCAGGTGTTCGCTTATGATCTCACAGGCAGCGCCCGTATCAGGCGCATCGATCGGATCCGGAGTATTTGTTTCGGTCTTTTTTTCCGTGATCAGGGTAGTATTCTCATCATCCTCTTTGTAATTCAGTACATAGACCTCGCCGTCATTTCCGGAAACATCAGCCCTTAGTCTGCCGTCGGTAACTTCTGTTTTGGTGCCCGAAAAGATCCCCGTATAACATCCGTTTGCAGCTTCCACATCAAAATGAGTGCGCTCATCAGAGTTGACAAGCATCACGATAACACGGCTCTCATCTTTTACTCTTTCATAGCAAAACGCTGTGGTGGTTAGCGTGAGTTCACGGTACGTTCCATAGTCAAGTGCCTTTTCATGCTCACGAAGACTGCCGAGCTTTACTATGGTTTTGGTGTATTCGTTATTCTCATAAGCGTCTGCGTAATCATCCAGATCTATGGCAGGGCGAAGGGATGCATCAGAGCCCGCTTCTTTTTTCCCCTCGATACCGAATTCCGATCCATAGTAGATCGAGGGTATCCCCGGAAGAGTATAAAGCATGATGTGTACCGGCTTGTAGTGTGCCCTGTTTGAAAGCTTGTTAATGATGCGCTCGACATCATGATTGTCGGTAAAATTGTAAAGGTGTCCGCCATCGGGACGGTTCAGCCCCATATCAGCGGAACGCTTGTGTGTATGCGCTATCTCGAAAAAGTTGTGTGAATTGAACCCCGAAAACAAAGCCTTGTGCAGGGGATAATTTGTAACGGAATGAAGCATATCGTCTGTTACCCAGCGGTTGTATTCACCGTGTATGACCTCGCCCATCAGATAAAAATCTTCTTTTGGAAGAGAGTTGGCAACATATCTTAAATGCTTCATATAATCAAATTGCAGGACGTCAGCCGCATCGAGTCTCAGCCCGTCGATATCGAACTCGTCAACCCAGAACCTTATGACATCACCTATGTAGTCCTTTACTTCCTGATTGTATTGGTTCAGCTTGACCAAAAGGTTGTATCCGCCCCAGTTCTCATAGGAAAATCCATCATTATATTCATTGTTTCCGGAGAAATTCACCCCAAGATACCAGTCCTTATATCTGGATGACTCCCTGTTTTTTTGTATATCCTTAAATGCAAAAAAATCTCTGCCGGTATGGTTGAAAACACCGTCAAGTATGACTTTTATACCGGCATCATGACATTTTTTAACAAAGCTTTTCAGATCATCATTTGTTCCGAGCCTCGAGTCGACCTTTTTATAATCAGTCGTATCATATCCGTGGCTGCCGGATTCAAACAGCGGACCAATATAGAGAGCGTTTATGTGAAGCCTGATCAGGTGATCTATCCACTTGTCAAGCACCTTTAACCGGTGTACCGGTTCGCCGTAATCGTTTATCTCAGGTGCGCCGGTAAGTCCCAGCGGGTAAATGTGATAGAATCTTGCTTCCTCATACCAAGCCATAGTATCCCTCCGTCGTTTAGCAAATTTTTGATAACATTATACATAAAAATGCCGCCAAACGCAAGTGTTTTTCGCTCCGGACGCTACTGATTGATCACTATACTATTCACGGCTGTCACTCTCCACTCTTATTCCACGTTTTTTAATGCTTCATCCATCGGGATGCGTCTGATGCGTATGTACTGGAGCAAGGCGACAAGGACATATGCGCCCACTCCGAGCATAAACATCTTGACATAGGTATCCCAGTTGATCCAGATCGTCAGCCAGCCGCTCATCTTGAACATAAAGATATGATACAGGATAAGGATGATAGGCGTTGCTATGGCAAAGCTGACCGCAATGGATAATACAACTACCCACGTTGTTGCAAGCAGATATAGCCGTCCGACCTCCTTGTCCGTATATCCGAGTATCTTTACCATTGATATGGAAAGAGTGTTTCGTTCGAGAACAAGCTTGGTAAGAAGATATATCAGAAGAGAAAACAGTACTATGGCAAATACATTCCAAAGCTGGAACAACGAACCCATGGATACGTCAAGCTGCCTTGATACCTTTGTCAGGTCATTCTCGGTTATCGTTGTTCTGATATACTTTTGATCAATGTCTTTTAATTCCATATCGCTGAAATAGGCATTGTAGTATTCGTATTCCGGAACAGACGCGATCCTTTGCATGAGCATCTCTATGTCGTTCATGACGTCCGTGATCCCCATTTCAGGTTTCAGAGTGTCGTTGAAAACTTTTCTCGGCATGAATACGGCAAGAGAAGAGGGGTACGAGACCACCGATCCGACCGTAAATTTATGCTCCTTATTTTCATAATCATCGTGAAGAGTTATCTCATCACCGGTGCTGATACCGTATTTTTCTTTGATCCCGTCAGATATGGCTACAGTGCCGTCCTGCGGTATGTCAAAGGTTATGTATTTGCTGTCGTTTTGTATTCCGTATACGCTAAAGGCTTCCTCGCTTCCGTTTTTTTCTCCTTCCGGATAATAATCAAGCGATGCAAGACAGAACTTCTCCGCAGCAGGAAATGCGGTACCTATCTGTGTCTTTAGTATATACTGATATCTGGCAGGCATTGTATCGATGACCTGCTCCTGATAGTGGGTAAGCAAAGGACCCATCATCATTCCGAACAAAAGCAGTATATTTGCGAGTATGATCCCTATAAACAGGGTTATGTAGTTACCGATGTTTTGGAATACTATGCGCAGTCTGAAGCGTGAGAAAAATGACTATCCGGGAAGCCTGACAGCCTTGCTTCTTTTTTGCTTTTTTAAGTCATGACGCAAAAACCTGAGCGGTGACAGACGCAGTGATCTTGATATTACAAACAGGTTTATAACAAACATTATGATCGTCGGGAATACGGTCGTCAGAACAAATGCCTCCGCATTCCAAAGAACCGTAAAGGTAGGCAGGGAATAGCTTCCGTAATACATGGATGCTGCCACATCTTTAAATACCGTATATCCCAGTATGTTGCCTATTATTGCCGATATTATGGTTACGATCACGGGAAGAGAGATATAATGCCTTGCGATCTCCCCTCTGGTATATCCGGAAGCCCTGAGTGTGCCGATCACGGACGCTTCCTTTGTTATGGTGTGACGGATGGTTATGGAAAAAACAAATGCGAGCATTACTATAAGGACATACAATAACACCTTCATCAACATGGAATCCCCGCCAAAATCCACGCCGGTAAAATTAATTGCCCGATTGGCATATCTTGGCAGATAGTCCTCAACGGTCACATATCTTGTGACGACCTTCATCAGATCCTTTGACAGTTCTATCTGCTCGTCCTCATCAATAGGTGTCCTGTGATAATCCCATGTGTATTCAAAGGTCGTTTTCTGGTCGTTCTCAACAAATTCGTCAAAGCACTGTTCCGTTACGACACCGACACCGAACATGACGGCATCGAACATCATATCCGAGTTGTCGGAAAAAAGTGCCGAATAGTCGGAGAGTGCGACCAATCCCGTTATTTTCAGCTTTTTTCCGGATGCATCTATAACATCACCTATGGAGAAATGATTGTTATCGGCATACATCCTGTCGATGGCTACCTCATCCGCTGCCACGGGGAACTCACCCTCCATGAGACATTCAAGATTGGTATTTTTTCTTTTTTTAAAAAGTCTCAGGGTACTTTTGGAGCTGTTGTTCTGACCCGTACAGACCGGCTCGATATAAAACTGTTCCTCTATATCCACATCGCCGTCTTCGCGTATCCCGTCAAGAGCAGCTTCTCCGGGTTTATCCCTGGTGATGAAGTGTCCGTATTCTACGTTGTATTTTTCAAAGCTTTCATTATATGCAAAAAGCATTGAATTTGATGCCACCAAAAAGCCTGATATAAAACCTATAACAAGTATCATGAATAAAAATATTACGATGTATTTACCAAGCTCATCCTTTAGTTCTCTCGGAATTCGCCTCATGAGCGGATTTTTCATTGGTTACTCCCTCCCGGCAGACCGTCTGATAAGGAGTTTCCGGACAGTCTGCCTGCCGTGTCATACTTCAAAGCATTTACCAGTCAAGGTCCATCGCAGGTATCTTGTTTTCGTTGGTCTCATCCTTTCTTATCCTGCCGTCCCTGAGTTTTATCACCCTGTCAGCCATATTTTTGATGGCATCGTTGTGAGTGACCATTATTATGGTGTTGCCGTATTTTTTATTGACCTCCTCGATGAGTGCAAGTATCTCCTTGGAGGTCGTATAGTCAAGCGCTCCCGTCGGCTCATCACATAACAGGATATCCGGATTCTTTACTATGGCTCTTCCTATACTGGTACGCTGCTGCTGACCTCCGGAGAGCTGGTTTGGAAGTTTGTAACGGTGATCGAACAGTCCGAGCGTATGCAGCAGCTCATCTATATCGAGAGGCTTGTCGGACAGATAAGCCCCTACCTCTATGTTCTCCTTTACATTCAGATTGGGAATGAGGTTATACATCTGAAAAATATAACCCAGATGATTGCGCCTGTATGAGGTCAGAGCCTTCTCGCTCATATCCCTCGTCTTGTCTCCGCCTATTGACACATAACCGGAATCTGCGTTGTCGATGCCTCCTATTATGTTCAACAGTGTGGATTTACCCGAGCCGGACGGCCCCAGAAGAACGCAGATATCTCCCTTGTCTATGGAAAAAGAAATACCCTTTAGAACCTCGATCCGGTTATCTCCGGTACCAAAGCTTTTGTGAAGATCATTGATCTCGATAAACATAGCTCCCTCCTTAATATTCGCCGTAAAGCCTGTCAGTAAAAATGCGAGCGTGAAAAACAGCAGGTTAGCGACGGCTTTCTGTGATTAGATATGACTAACCTTGGTTATATTACACCAATTTTTGTCAGTTGTCAAATACTTCTTCAGTTGGAGAGATTGGCACTTGTTTTTAATTTTGTTCTATGATATACTGTCTCTGTCGTTTTTTTCATAAAGCAAGTGATGGATGCAAACAGCAGCAATCGTAACAGACAAGGAGGTAACGGGATGGAGTTTCTACCGGAGAAGAAGCTGGGATTTGGTATGATGAGAATGCCACAGAACAATCCTAACAAAGCTTCCGATGTGGATGTTGAGCAGGTAAAAAAGATGGTGGATGTGTTCATCGAGAACGGATTCACATATTTTGATACGGCATGGATGTATAACGGCTTTGCGAGCGAGAAGGTCGTGAA
This sequence comes from Eubacterium sp., assembly GCA_017633905.1. Classification (GTDB taxonomy): domain Bacteria; phylum Bacillota; class Clostridia; order Lachnospirales; family Lachnospiraceae; genus Eubacterium_F. Next base: position 13,391 of record JAGBOK010000092.1, read on the forward strand.
GGAGGCTCTGACATCAAGACATGACAGAGAGAGCTTTACCCTGTCCACAAAGCTTCATGCCGGATTTATAAATACACTTGAGGATCGTGACAAGATATTTAACTCACAGCTTGACAAGACCGGCGCGGGGTACTTTGATTATTATCTCGTACACGGTATAGAAGAGAGCATGATCGACAAGTATGAGCGGCTCAAATGCTTTGACTATATTCTTGACAAAAAAAGAGAGGGGCTCATCAGGCATGTCGGGTTTTCATTTCATGATACCCCGGAGCTTTTGGATGAGATACTTAACAGACATCCGGAGATGGAGTTTGTGCAGCTCCAGATCAATTACCTCGACTGGGAATCACAGTGGATACAGTCAAGGGGCGTATATGAGGTGGCGAGAAAACATGGCAAGCCTGTCATCATCATGGAGCCCGCCAAGGGAGGAACTCTCGCGAAGATCCCCGGGGAGGCTGAAAAGATCTTTAAAGACTATGATGCTTCAATGTCCGTGCCGAGCTGGGCTATCAGGTTTGCGGCTTCGCTTCCCGGTGTTATGATGGTTCTCTCGGGTATGAGTTCCATAGAACAGATGGAGGACAATATATCCTATATGAAGGATTTTAAGCCTCTGACTGAGGATGAGAAAAAGATGTGCTTCAAGGTGGCTGACATCATCAACTCACAGGTCGCTATCCCGTGTACGGCGTGTCATTACTGCACGGAAGGCTGTCCGATGCATATATGCATACCTGAGTATTTTTCTATCTACAACGAGGACATGAGAGAGCATCTGGACGAGAAGGGATGGACTGTCAATTATACCAATTACGGGATACTTGCCGGCAAAAACGGCAAGGCGAGCGCATGTATAGAGTGCGGGCAGTGTGAGGGAGTATGTCCGCAGCATTTGACCATAATCGACTATCTGAAGGATGTTGCGAAACACTATGAACACTGAAATAGGTTTTAAACAGGGATTAAAGGATGGATTGCCGATAGGTCTTGGGTACCTATCGGTTTCCTTTACGTTTGGGATTATGGCGATCATAAACGGTTTATATGTGTGGGAGGCTGTTCTGATATCGATGCTTTGTGTCACATCAGCCGGTCAGCTCTCCGGGATCACGGTCATGCTTTCTCCGGGAAGATACATGGAGATGATCATATCACAGTTTGTGATCAATATCAGGTATTCATTTATGTCCGTTGCACTGTCACAGAAGGTGACAGAGAGATTCAGAGGCGTCTGGAGATGGATATTCGGCTTCATGATAACGGATGAGATATTTGCCGTGGCGATATCAAAGCCGGTCGTGAGAAGATCGTATTTTGCGGGCATTACTGTGGCACCGTACCTCGGGTGGGCTGTTGGGACCCTTGCAGGAGCGTGTCTTGGCGACATCCTGCCGGACAGTGTCATGAGCGCCCTTGGGATCGCTATATATGCAATGTTCGTTGCGATTGTGTTACCTGTTATGAAAAGAGACAGACCTGTTGTTTTTGTGGTCCTGATAGCCGTAGGACTCAGCTGTCTGTTTTATTATGTGCCGTTTCTGAAAAGGATCCCCGGCGGCATAGCCGTGAGTATATGTGCCGTGGCAGCGGCGCTTATCATGACTTTTATCAGACCCGTTTCAGATCCGGAAGACCCCGTATATGTCGACGGGAAGGAATGACCGGATATTTTTCCATTGAAAGATCCTGAAAGCTCCGGACGAAAAGAGGAATAATACATGATGAACCATGAAACTTTTTTTATATATCTGATACTGATGGCGGCGACTACCTATCTGATCAGGGTGATACCGTTTGTCCTTGTAAAGCACAGGATAAAAAATGTCTATATAAGGTCATTTCTCACATACATTCCGTATGCGGTGCTTGCGGCAATGACATTCCCCGCGATACTGTATTCGACATCGTCAGTGATATCTGCGGCAGCAGGACTGGTGTGTGCCGTGATACTCTCATATTTTGGCGTGGGTCCTATGGGAGTTGCCATTGCATCATGCGCTGTAGTGTATATAGCCGACCTGGTCATGACGCTTTTGTAAGCTATTGTTCACAGCGCTCACTCCATGAGACACAGCTGAGAATAGTAACACTTGAAAACAAAATCCTTGCTAATTGAACACTTTTCGTGTATAATTGGTTAGATAGACACATTTTGTAAGTACGCACCGCTGATGGAGAATGTCTGATATAGCAAATTTACGGTGCACAGGTAGAGGATTTTGTTGCTCACCTGATCAAAACTCGGGAGGGATGATAATGAGTAGAAAGCTTGGACGAATAGCAGATGATATCTATACAACGATCACCGGAGATTATATCCATGGCAGGACGGAGCTTGATTTTCTCTCCAAAACTGCCATAACAAGGTATTTCAGACAT
>JAGBOK010000093.1 GCA_017633905.1 Eubacterium sp.
TCACCGCACCCCCACCATACCTGATGGGGCAATTAGTATGCTCAATAATAACAATTCCCCTTAAAAAGCGATGTAACGAGAAAATCCAACTACTATTTCACTACTATTTGAATTATTCACTGCAATTTGCGGAAACTCAAATAACAAATGAGTTGCATTTTTCGGCATTTTTTTGTATAATTGTGATGTGGGTGTTTTCATGCGACAGCATTTCAGTTATTCCAAAAAAGGAGTATTCTCATGAAGAGGTATAAAAATCTCAAATTCGGCGGTATCCAGCACAAAATTTTTAATCTTGTACTAATAGTGATCATACTTATGATCGCCGCATATACCGCAGTCATCTATTATCAGGTGAGAAATATCAACAGGCTTGTTTCCGAGACTACCGAAAAACAGGAGGAGTCGATAGGTGAAATATCAGGACAGACTATGTCTGCCGTCATCGAATCCAGTCTGACCTCATCCTCAAAGATGCAGGCGACCATTTCTGATGATCTGTTCCAGAATCTTCAAAGTCAGGTCTACACCCTCGGAGAGAGCGTGAAAAAGATCTTTGAGAATCCTGATGAGTATTATGAGCATCCTTTTTCTGTTCCTGATATATCGAGAAAAGGACAGACATACGTTCAGACTATTACTGAGGATGGCATCGATCTTGACGAACCCGTTCTGAATAAAAAGCTGGGACTTGTGAGCAACTTAAATGATACGATGTGCTCGGTCTACAACAATACCAATCTGAATTCTTATTTTATAGCTCTTCCGGAGGGAGCTGTCCTTATAACAGATGACAGACCGGAGGCAAAGATAACGGAGGATGGCGATGTGCTCACACTTCCGGTCAGAGAACGCCCGTGGTATGTGGGCGCAGAAAAAACCGGCAGGCTTTTCTTTACCGATGTTGAGGAGGATGCATTCACCGGTCAGATCGGTATAGTCTGCTCGTTTCCGGTGTATGTCGGCGGCGAGCTTGTAGCGATTGTAGGCGCGGATATGTTCCTTGACTCCATGAGTGAGGCGATAGCTTCTTCGGAGAACGAGGGCAGCTTTATGTTTATTATAAATGAAAAGGGACATGTGGTTTTCTCGCCGGCAAAGGAAGGATTGTTTCAGGTCAAGGCTTCCGATGAAGCTATAGATCTGAGGGGGAATGATAACTTAGAGTTTTCTAATTTTATAAATGAGACCTTTAATGAAACTGTTACACCGAGACTTCTCGAGGTCGAGGGTACCAATTATTATATGTCCGGTTCACCCATGGCTACTGTCGGATGGGCTGTGATATCCGTGGCGAGAAAGGATGTGGTCGATCAGCCGACCAAATCCATGATGGATCAGTTTGCTGCGGTACAAAAACAGGCGACGGACAATTATCACAAGGAGATGAGATTTGCACTGCTCACGATTGTCATACTCGTCCTTGTTATCATGGCACTTGCGATAATAGGCGCTCTTGTTCTGGCAAAAAGAATAGTGAAGCCTCTTGAAAGGATCACGGAGAGGGTGCATGACCTGGGCGGTGATGATCTTCAGTTTTGTATGGAGGATGCGTATAAAACAGGGGATGAGATAGAGATACTTGCGGAGTCCTTTGCAATGCTCTCAGCCAAAACACTGGAGTATGTTGCCCAGGTGACAAAGGTCACGGCAGAGAAGGAGAGGATAGGAGCCGAGTTGAGTGTTGCGACGAATATTCAGGCAAGTCAGCTTCCGAGGCTGTTTCCGGCATTTCCGCAAAGACCTGAGTTTGATCTCTACGCGTCGATGACTCCTGCCAAGGAGGTCGGGGGAGATTTTTATGATTTCTTCCTTGTGGATAATGACCATGTCTGTCTTGTTATGGCTGATGTGAGCGGAAAGGGAGTTCCGGCAGCCTTGTTCATGATGATCTCACGCGTGCTGATAAAAGCGAGGATACAAAACGGGGAGCCGATAGATGAAGCTATCTCGAATGTAAACAATCAGCTTTGTGAGGGGAATGAGGCGGAGCTTTTTGTAACGGTCTGGGCGGCTGTCATAGAAATATCCACGGGACGAGGAGAGGCTATAAATGCCGGTCATGAGCACCCTTGCATCAGAAGGGCAGGGGGAGAGTTCGAGTTGGAGATATATCGTCATTCCGTTGCGGTCGCAACAATGGAGGATATGGTATTTAAGAAGCATGAGTTTCAGCTGAACCCCGGTGATTCGCTCTTTGTCTACACTGACGGAGTTGCCGAGGCTACCGACAGTCACGATGAACTGTTTGGAAATGAGCGCATGCTGAAAGCCCTGAACAAAAATCCGGATGCTTCGCCAAAAGAAGTCCTTGAAAACGTTATGGACGGCATCAATGAGTTTGTTGCGGGAGCCGAGCAGTTCGATGATATTACGATGCTTTGCATGAAGTACACGGGGGTATGAGGGAAGTGTGTGCGACGCACACAGGCTGTGCCATGAAGTGTGACAGCCGTGAATAGTAACCGTAGATCAATAAAAAAGCACCGGGACTCCGGTGCTTTTTATAACGCAGCCCCGCGGGCGAGCAGGGTGCGATTAAATTGTCTATACTTGATCGGGTCGGGTTATTGATGAGCCTTCAGCTCGTCCGCATCCTCGCTCAGCTCCTCAACAAGTGAATTGATATGCGTTACGATCTGCTGATTTGCTTCGCTGCTTGCGAAGGTCTGGTTGGCATGTGCATTGACCTCCTCCGTGATCGCAGATATCGTCTGGATGCTGTTTACTATCTCATCATTTGCTTTGGAGAGATTATCAACAGCCTTTGCCATCTCACGGGAGCGGGCAGTGATTTCACCGACTTTTTCAGCGATAACGTTGAAGTTCTCGGTAGTTTCCTCAGCGCACTTGCTTTCTTCTTCGCCTGTTTTCAACAGTCCGTCGATGGTGCCTACTATATTGTCAAGCTGTGATGTGATATTTTCAATAAGCTGATTGATGTCCTCTGTCGCGGTAGTGGTCTGTCCCGCAAGGTTTGAGATCTCAGATGCAACGACCGCAAAGCCCTTGCCCGCCTCACCGGCTCTGGCTGCTTCTATGGAGGCGTTGAGTGCCAGAAGACTTGTCTGTGAAGCGACATTGTTGATAAGATCGGTGATCGAGTTCATCTTTGATGCTGTCTCCTGGAAGGATGAGAGAGCTGCCTGAACATCAAGTCCGGAACGATGTACCTCGCCGGTCAGATCATCCATACGGCGAATACTGATCTGTCCTTTCTCGACCTCGGCAGCGGTAGCCTCCACATTTTCATATATAGTGTCTGCGGCGCCGCGCACGCTGGAAACATGAGTCTGTATCTCTTCGGTTTTGGTCAGCTGATTCTGAACTGCATCAGCCGAATCACTGGTTCCGGTGCTGACCTCGTTCATTGAATTCAGGGTATCGCTCACGGAGCCCTGCAGTGTTGTCATTTCTTCAGAAATATCAGCCACACTCTTGGTCATTCTTCTTGAAATATCAAGAATATCATCAAGAAGAGCAGTGGTATGATGCTGCTCAATGGTAAGCCTTGCAGCTCTGATCTTTTCAAACAGGGTGTTCCTCTGTGAGAACCATATGAAGTATATAGATATCAGTAGCATCACGAGTCCCTGGATCTCGAAATTTACAATGCGCTGCTTGGATACTTCTCCCTGAACAAACGGGATAATGATAGAAACGACGTTTGCCACTACTACAAATATTCCGCTGACAATAGAGAGCATTTTGTCATTGAAAAGAGTAATGGCTATCATAATAGGTATAGCATAGGTAAAAACAAGATCATTGTTCGCAGTGAACAAAACATAACAGTACATAATGCCATAGGTCAATGAAGCCAGATATCTGAGCATCTTTGAATCGTGATTCTGTGAATACAGGATCCACGACAGGACGACCGGAAGCATCGCAAGCACTACCGTGATCACAACATAGAGTACCGTCCGGCTTCCCTTGGCGACCTCGGCAATATACGCCACTGAAATGATGGAGCATATCACGGTGATAGCCATGGTCATGGTCTTGTTTGCCAGTGACAGCTCTGACTGGTCTGCAAGTGCCTTTAATTCCTTTTCATTGTAATTGTCCATTTTTTTCCTCCCAATATGTAAATATAAACATACATAATATAGTATAACGTATTTTTCGATTTTTGCAAGGGGATTTATTAAATATTTATATTATTATTTTGCTGTATTTTATGGATGATGTCCTGTGGAGTGGCTGTCATGAACAGTTCACAAAAAATTCACAAAAAATTGTTAGCACTCGACTTGACAGAGTGCTAACAAAGTGTTATAATGACATCGTCATAAAGAAAAGGATGTGACTGACAACCGGCGGAAATGAAAGAGATACCGCAGCGGAGCAGTCCCATCAGCAGCCGTGGACAGGAGATGTCCGCGAGGAAAAGAAAGAAGGAATGACTTATGTTGATGCCTACAGTTTTCGGAAGTAACTTTGTGGATGATGTTTTTGATGATTTCTTCGGCTCTTCATTTGTTCCAAGTCCGCATGTGAGCGCTACTTCATCGATGAAAGCCGATATCACCGAGACCGACAAGGGATATCGAATTGATATGGATCTGCCCGGTTATGCCAAAGAAGATGTACAGGCTGAGTTGAAGGACGGTTATATGACCATCACAGCCGAGCACAACACCCAGAACGAAGAGAAAAATACCGATGGCAAGGTCATCCGCCGTGAGAGATTCCAGGGCGTATGCCGCAGAAGCTTCTATGTAGGGGATGCGGTCACAGAAAAGGATATCAAGGCGAAGTTCAAGGACGGTGTCCTGACTCTTGAAGTTCCGAAGAAGGAAAAAGAGCCCGAGGTAGAGACCAAGAAGTACATCGCCATTGAGGGATGATAATAATGACCGGGCAGGGAAGCTGAAACCGCACCCGCCCGCCCTCGGGACTGCGTGCTGCCAAGTTCTGCGATAAAAAATCAAGGATACACTGATCGATTTGGTGTATCCTTAATTTTTTATCAAATCTACTCCCGTCTGATGCTTGACACAGACGGGAGTTTACTATATAATGTAAATTCGTATTGATTTTGGTATTATATAATGTAGTTACATCCGATCGGGCTTGCCCCGTATGGTACTAAACATTGATAGGGGAGTATTTTTTGACGGAGGTTTGGAATGAAATATCATATCGCAGTGATCCCCGGAGACGGTATAGGTCCGGAGATCGTGACAGAAGCAAAAAAAATATTGGATAAGACTGCAGAAATCTACGGTCACGAGTTCGAGTACGAGGAGCTCTATATGGGCGGATGCTCTATCGATAAGTTCGGAGAGCCGCTCACTGATGAGACGCTTGAACGGGCAAAGGCATCAGATGCCGTACTGCTCGGTGCTGTCGGCGGCAGAGTGGGAGTTGACAGCTGGTATGAGCTTCCCCCGGACAAACGTCCCGAAGCGGGGCTTTTGAAGATCAGAAAAGGACTCGGGCTTTTTTGCAATCTGAGACCGGCTATCCTTTTTGAAGAGCTTGAAGGGGCATGCCCGCTAAAGAGCGACAGATCAAAGGGCGGTTTTGACTATGTGATAGTCAGGGAGCTGACAGGAGGTCTGTATTTCGGGGATCGTTACACCAAAGAGTCTGACGGTCAGATGACGGCGGTAGATACATGTATCTATACCGAAGAAGAGATCAGGCGTATCGCGAAGAAGGCATTTGAGATCGCCATGAAGAGAAATAAAAAGGTGTGCTCAGTTGACAAGGCGAATGTTCTTGACACATCAAGACTCTGGCGAAGGATAGTTGCGGAGGTGGCAAAGGAATACCCCGAAGTCACGCTTTCCGATATGCTGGTCGATGCGGCAGCAATGGAGATGGTATCCGATCCGAAGCAGTTTGACGTTGTGGTCACGGAGAACATGTTTGGCGATATACTCTCTGATGAGGCGTCGATGACGACAGGGTCGCTCGGTATGCTCCCGTCGGCATCACTTGCGGAAGGAGCTTTCGGACTCTACGAGCCAAGTCACGGATCCGCACCGGATATAGCAGGTCAGAACAAGGCAAATCCGATCGCCACCATACTTTCAGTCGCTATGATGCTCAGGTATTCATTTGATCTGCAAAAAGAGGCTGATGCCATAGAGCAAGCAGTCAAGTCAGTGTTAAAGGATGGCTGCCGCACGGGCGATATCATGAGCGAGGGTATGAAGTGCCTTGGCTGCAGTGAGATGGGAGATATGATCGCTTCAATGATAAAATAGTGAATGATAAAACGGCACATTTGATGTATATAGTATATAAAAGAAAACAAACGAGGAGGAAAGCATATGAACAGTGATTCTGTCAAAAAAGGAATGGCGACCGCGCCACAAAGAAGCCTTTTTAACGCGCTCGGAATGACCAAAGAGGAGCTCGAGAGACCGCTTGTCGGTATAGTGAGCTCATACAACGAGATCGTGCCGGGACACATGAATATCGACAAGATAGTAGAGGCGGTAAAACTCGGAGTAGCCATGGCAGGAGGTACACCGATCGTATTTCCGGCTATCGCCGTGTGTGACGGTATAGCAATGGGACATGTCGGCATGAAGTACTCTCTTGTTACAAGAGATCTGATAGCCGATTCTACGGAATGTATGGCGAGAGCTCATGCGTTTGACGCACTCGTGATGGTTCCGAACTGTGATAAAAATGTACCCGGTCTTCTCATGGCGGCAGCCAGAGTAAATGTTCCGACGGTTTTTGTCAGTGGCGGGCCGATGCTTGCGGGACATGTACAGGGCAAGCGCACATCTCTCTCCTCGATGTTTGAGGCTGTCGGTGCGCATGCGGCAGGCAAGATGACTGAGGAGCAGGTCGATGATTTTGTTCAGCACGCATGTCCGACCTGCGGCTCGTGCTCAGGGATGTACACAGCCAACTCGATGAACTGTCTCACCGAGGCGATCGGTATGGGATTGAGGGGCAACGGAACGATCCCTGCGGTATATTCCGACAGGATCAAGCTCGCAAAGCACGCGGGAATGGCTGTCATGGAAATGTACAGAAAAAATATCAGACCCAGAGATATAATGACGGAAAAAGCATTTATGAACGCTATGACGGTCGATATGGCGCTTGGCTGCTCTACCAATACCATGCTCCATCTTCCGGCAATAGCGCATGAAGCGGGAGTAAAGCTTGATCTTGATATCGCCAATGAGATATCTGCCAAGACTCCGAATCTGTGTCATCTTGCTCCGGCTGGACATACCTATATGGAGCAGCTGAACGAGGCAGGCGGTGTATATGCCGTCATGAACGAGCTGGATAAAAAGGGTCTTTTGTATACAGATCAGATGACTGTCACCGGAAAGACCGTAAAGGAAAACATAGAGAACGTTAGAAACCTTGATCCCGAGATCATCCGTCCGATAGACGACCCGTATTCTGAGACAGGCGGTATCGCAGTCCTCAAAGGTAATATCGCACCGGACGGGGGCGTTGTAAAGAGATCTGCCGTTGTACCTGAGATGATGGTTCACGAGGGACCGGCAAGAGTATTTGACTGTGAAGAGGATGCCATAGCTGCGATCAAGGGCGGTGATATCGTAGAGGGTGATGTGGTCGTTATCCGTTACGAGGGACCAAAAGGAGGTCCGGGTATGCGCGAGATGCTCAATCCCACATCTGCCATTGCCGGTATGGGACTTGGCTCATCCGTGGCTCTTATCACGGACGGACGATTCTCAGGCGCGTCCAGAGGCGCATCCATCGGGCATATTTCTCCGGAGGCTGCGGTCGGCGGTCCTATAGCTCTCATAGAGGAAGGAGATATCATTTCTATAGATATCCCTGCCAATACCCTGAATGTAAAGGTATCTGATGAGGAGCTTGAAAAAAGAAAAGCCGCATGGACACCGAGAGAGCCGAGGGTGAAGGACGGATATCTGCTGAGATATGCCAATTCCGTCACCTCGGGAAGCAATGGCGCGATCCTAAAGTGATAACTGCCTCAGACGGACGTGCAGATCAATATAGTAATTATTGAAAAAAAGATATGAATGGTGGATAAAAAATGCAGCTGAATGGATCAGAGATAGTTATCGAGTGCCTGTTGGAGCAGGGTGTTGATACAGTGTTCGGATATCCGGGAGGAGCCATATTAAATATTTATGATGAGCTCTACAGGTATCGCAAGCAGATCAGACATATCCTCACCTCGCATGAACAGGGAGCGGCTCACGCGGCGGACGGTTATGCAAGGGCTACGGGAAAGGTCGGCGTATGTATGGCGACCTCCGGACCCGGTGCAATGAATCTTGTCACCGGTATTGGAACAGCCTATATGGATTCCGTGCCGATGGTCGCGATCACGGCAAATGTCACATTGAGCCTTCTCGGAAAGGACAGCTTTCAGGAGGTCGATATTGCGGGCATCACGATGCCGATAACCAAGCACAGTTTTATCGTAAAGGACGTGACACAGCTTGCGGACTGTATGAGGAGGGCATTCAAGATAGCAAAGACCGGACGCCCGGGACCCGTGCTTGTCGATATAACCAAGGACGTGACGGCTGATCTGTGTGACTTTACTCCGGTAAAGCCCGAGCCCATAGAAAGAAATACGGACAGGATAACAGACGCTGATATCGATAAAGCCATAGAAATGATAGGCAAGAGCAAAAGACCTGTTGTTTTTGTCGGCGGTGGTGCAGTCATATCAGGCGCTGATAAGGAGCTCTCGGAATTTGTAGAAAAAGTCGACGCACCCGTGACGGATACCCTCATGGGCAAGGGAGCGTTCGATGGAACGAGTGAGCGATATATAGGCATGCTCGGTATGCACGGAACCAAGGTATCAAACCTAAGTGTTACCGAATGTGATCTTTTGATAGTGTTGGGATCAAGATTCTCTGACAGGGTGCTTGGCAGTGTAAAGGACTTTGCTCCAAATGCGAAGATCCTGCAAATAGATATCGATGAGGTCGAGATAGGCAAGAATATCAGATATGATCATGCCATACTCGGAGATCTGAAGGAGGTCCTCGCCGGAATCAATAATAAGCTTGACAACTGCTATCACAAGGAGTGGATGGACAAGGTCATGGCGAGAAAAGCCGCGTTTCCGCTTCGCTACAATGAATCAACACTTACGGGACCTTATGTTATCGAGAGGTTTTGCAGGCTTTTGGATGAAAATGCCATCATTGCCACGGATGTAGGACAGCATCAGATGTGGGCTGCGCAGTATTACAGCTATAGACATCCGAGACATCTTCTGACATCGGGTGGCATGGGTACTATGGGCTACGGTCTTGGTGCCGCTATCGGAGCAAAGGTCGGATGTCCTGACAGTGTGGTAGTAAACTTTGCCGGTGACGGGTGCTTCAGAATGAATATGAATGAGCTGGCAACAGCCACGAGATATGATATCCCCGTGATAGAGGTGGTATTTAACAATCACGCTCTCGGTATGGTGAGACAGTGGCAGACACTTTTCTATGAGAAGCACTATTCACAGACTGTCCTTGAAGACAAGGTGGATTATGTAAAGGTCGCCGAGGCGATGGGTGCAAGGGCTGTAAGAGTGACGAAAAAAGAAGAGGTCGACGATGCGATCAGGGAAGCAATAGCTTCCAAGACCGCCACACTGATCGAGGTAGTAATAGGTCAGGATGACAAGGTGTTCCCGATGGTCGCACCCGGAAAAGCCATCCAGACCGCATTCGATGAGTCGGATCTGATAGAGGAACAAAATAAATAATAATCACGTATTTAATTAAGGAGGGCATAAAAGATGTCAAGAGTTTATAATTTTTCTGCGGGACCTGCTGTCCTGCCGGAGGAGGTACTGAGAGAGGCTGCGGATGAGATGCTTGATTACAACGGATCAGGCATGTCTGTTATGGAGATGAGTCACAGATCCAAGGTTTATGATGATATCATCAAGACCGCGGAGGCAGATCTGAGAGACCTCATCGGGATATCCGATGACTATGAGGTTTTGTTTCTTCAGGGCGGAGCATGGACACAGTTTGCCGCAGTTCCGATGAACCTTATGAGAAACGGTGTTGCTGATTATATCGTGACGGGACAGTGGGCAAAAAAAGCATGGCAGGAGGCACAGAAGTACGGCAAGGCGGTCAAGATCGCATCCTCAGAGGATGAGACATTTTCATACATACCGGACTGTTCTGATCTTCCGATAGATGATGATGCGGATTATGTATATATATGTGAGAATAATACGATATATGGCACCAAGTTCCACAAACTGCCGAATACAAAAGGAAAAACTCTCGTTGCTGACGTATCATCATGCTTTTTATCAGAGCCTGTTGATATAAATAATTATGGTATTATGTACGGGGGCGTTCAAAAAAACATCGGTCCCGCCGGTGTTGTTATCGTTATCATAAGAAAAGATCTGATCCGTGATGATCTCGATGAGAAGGTGCCTACGATGCTTCAGTACAAAACGCATGCGGATGCAAGGAGCCTGTTCAATACACCGCCCGCATACGGCATATATATCTGCGGCAAGGTATTTAAGTGGATCAAAAAGCAGGGCGGACTCGCTCAGATGAAGGCAAGAAATGAAGAAAAGGCAAAGATCTTATACGATTTTCTTGATTCCTCCGAGCTTTTCAAGGGGACAGTCAGAAAGGAAGACAGATCCCTGATGAATGTTCCGTTTGTAACGGGCAATGATGAGCTTGACGCAAAGTTTGTTGCAGAGAGCAAGGCTGCAGGTCTTGAAAATCTCAAAGGTCACAGAACCGTTGGCGGTATGAGAGCCAGCATATACAACGCAATGCCGAAGGCAGGCGTTGAAAAGCTTGTTGAGTTCATGAGCGATTTTGAAGCAAAAAATAAATAAAAAAAAGAGGTAGAAAGAGATGAGTGTGAAGGTTAAATGCTTGAATCCGATAGCTGATTGTGGTCTGGAGATGCTGCCGGATAACTATGAGATCACGGAGAATACTGAGGAGGCTGATGCGATACTGGTGAGGTCAGCCGTTATGCATGACATGGAGCTGCCGGAGTCTTTACTGGCTGTAGCAAGGGCAGGAGCCGGCGTCAACAACATCCCGCTCGATAAGTGCGCCGAGCAGGGTATTGTGGTATTTAATACTCCGGGAGCAAATGCGAATGGTGTCAAGGAGCTGACGATCGCGGCTATGCTTTTGTCTGCCCGTGACATAGCAGGCGGTATCAGGTGGTGCAAGGACAACGCATCTGATCCTGATATTGCGGCAGCGGCAGAGAAAGCAAAGAAAAGCTTCGCTGGAACCGAGATCAAAGGGAAAAAGCTTGGTATCATCGGACTTGGAGCAATAGGCGTTATAGTTGCAAATGCCGCCAATCGTCTGGGGATGGATGTCTATGGCTGTGATCCGTATATTTCCATAGAGAATGCGGTCAACATGACAAGAGACGTTACCATGGTAAAGAGTAATGAAGAGCTCTATGATATCTGTGATTATATCACTATTCATGTACCTCTCCTTGATTCTACAAGGGGGATGCTCAACAAAGCGGCATTTGACAGAATGAAGGACGGCGTCGTGATACTCAATTTCTCCCGTGACTCACTCGTAAATGAGGATGATATGAGAGAGGCTTTGGAGAGCGGCAAGGTCGCAAAATATTTTGTTGATTTTCCGACACCTGTTACGACCAGCCTTCCAAATACTATTGTCACTCCGCACCTCGGCGCGTCCACACAGGAATCAGAGGACAACTGCGCGAAGATGGCTGCAAGGGAAATACGCGACTTTATCGACAACGGAAATATCAAGAACTCTGTCAACTATCCTGATACCGATGCCGGTATATGCCAGACAGACGGCAGGATAACGATTCTTCACAAGAACCTTCCGAAGATGCTTACACAGTTTACCAATGTATTTGCAAAGGACAACGTAAACATTGAGAACATGTGGAACAAGAGTAAAGGAAGCTTTGCATATACGGTGCTTGATATTTGTTCCGA
>JAGBOK010000094.1 GCA_017633905.1 Eubacterium sp.
AATGCCATATAATAAACCATGTAAAACGGAATAAATTGCCAGCATATAACTGCTATTACCGCAAACAGCGCAGTGCCCTGATTTCCCAGAAGATCTATCTTCCCTCCGCCAAACAGTCCGGCAATCGATGACACGAGACCGCCGTTGGTAGCAAGCGCATATCTGAAAAGATAACCGACTGCAACCGAGCTCATGAGCATCGGGAGAAACCAGATCATTTTGAAAAAATTGAACTTCTTCCCGCCGGCATCAAGAAATGTCGCAAGCAATATCCCGATAGGCATCTGTATCACCAGGGACAAAACCATGATTATGATATTGTTCTTGAAGGCTCCCCAGAAATTTGAATCCCCAATGAGTTCTATCCAGTTGGATAAACCAACGAAGTTCTTTTCTGCCGAGATGCCGTTCCACTGAAACAAACTGTTTATAAACGTGGACACGATCGGATACAAAAGATACGCTCCAAGGAATATCAGCGATGGAAGCAGAAACACTGTCTCACAAATCGCCAGTGACCTGCGGCGTCTGACGGCCAGCTTACTTTTTTCAGGCATGTGACCACCCCCTGTATAGATCACTTGTTTTCACTGAGGTACTTATCCATTGCATCCTGCTGCTCTTTTGCGACATCCTCAGCAGACTCTGACTGATCAAAAAGCTTCTGGGTCGCTGATTTGTGTACGTCTGCAACAGCAGCCGGAAGATACTGATCCCACCACAGCTGAACTGAGCTTGCGGTATTTAAGAAGCCAAGGATCTCCTGCCATGCAGGCTCCTCAGACGATGCTGCTTTGAGAGGAGGAAGATTGCCGCTCTCGATATCCATTTTCATCCACTCATCTGTTGAGTACATAGCTACCATCTTGAATGCTTCTTCAAGCTTTTCACCTTCACAGTTAAAGGAGATAAATGTATCACCCAGTGTTCCAACTACTGCACTCTGATCAGCAGAAGAACCGCTAAGCTCAGGGAACGGGAATGCTCCGAGATTTGCATAGAATTCTTCGTTTTCCGACTTGATGGAAGATACCTGCCATGAGCCGTGAAGCATCATACCTGCCTCTCCCTGATAGAGAAGTGCTCTGTCATCACCGTTGTCCGGAGAAAGTGAATTGACACCCTCCGGGAAATATCCCTTTTCAGCCCACTCTCTGATCTTGTCGCCTGCGTATTTTGTAGAATCATTTACCAGTGAACCTGTTCCGTCATAAGCATTTTTTACAATATCGGGACCGCCGTGTCTTGCAACAAGATACATATAGTACATGGAGCCTGTCCACTGCGGCTGGTTTGCAAGGGCAAAAGGCGTGATACCGTCTGCTTTCATTTTCTCACACAGAGCCTCGAGCTCGTCTATTGTTTTGGGTACCTGATATCCCTTGTCAGCCCACATTTTTTTATCATAGAAAAAGCATGCTACAGAGTTGCTCTTGATGGGAATAGCATAGATCTTTCCATCTACTGTTGCCTGCTCCAGTGATGCCTCTGTATAGAGATCCCTCAGACCATACTTGTCAACAAGCGCGGTAAGATCCTTGGCATAGCCTGACTTCACATACTCAACAAGTGATCCTCCTGTCCAGTTGGTGTACATATCAGGGCACTCCCCCGCGCCCATTGCAACCGCAAGCTTCTCCTTGTACTGATCATTTACGGTAGCGACCTGCTCGATCGTGTAGCCGCTGTCCTTGGAATTCTCATTATTATACTTGTCAACAGCCCATGTGTAGAGTGACTTGTCAGGCTCATCCGTTGCGATATTCCAGAATGATATCTTGCCGCCTGCTGATGAATCATCAGAAGTCTGTGACTGTGTCTCTGT
This sequence comes from Eubacterium sp., assembly GCA_017633905.1. Lineage (GTDB taxonomy): Bacteria > Bacillota > Clostridia > Lachnospirales > Lachnospiraceae > Eubacterium_F. Next base: position 1,826 of record JAGBOK010000094.1, read on the forward strand.
TCCCGAACCTGAATCAACTGCAGATGATCCCCCTGCATTCTCAGGCTGCTTGCCGCATCCGGTAAACACCATAGTCGCTGCCAGCGCGCATGCGATAAGCTTGTTTACAAATCTTTTTTTCATATTTACCATCCTCCTTTACTGACCATGGCTGACTGTCCCATACAGTCTGCCGGTCCGTCACCTTTTGTTGATATCACTATGATACTCCGTATTTTTCTTGACTTATATCAAAAATCTGTTACAATTATAAAAAAACATTGTTTTACCGGGAAAGTTACTATTCAGAAAGTTACTGTTCACTGTTGTCACTCCGGAGGCACACATGAGTCATTATTTTTTATTGGATCAGATAGCGACACAGCTCTATACTTCAGCCAGAGAATATGATAAAAATTTTACCCTGATACATATGATACGAAAAGATCCGTCCATCAACGATAACGCAGTGGCATCGTCTCTCCTTATGAAGAGCGAGCTGCAGGGCGATAATAAAAATCACCCTCTTATTCTTTCTGTAAATGATACGCTATACTATGGATGGGTAGAGACCGAAGAAAACTATTTTCTCCTTGGACCGACAAAATTCCTCGATGCTTCTATGCGCCCGGAGCTTGCAAGGACAAGGCTTTCCTTTACTCTCCCGGATGTGGATCCGGCGCCCTTGTTATCTGTAATACCAAACTGCACCCTGAGGATCCTTGCAAGATGCACGGCTGATCTGTATGACCTGATGATAAGTGATGACAAAACACTGATAAACGTTGATGAACTGATAGCTGACTGCGTCATATCTACGGAAACTGATGAGAAAACGGTAGAAACCTTTCACCGGATGATGTTTGAAAATGTCGAGAATAATTTTGTCCACAATCCCTTCAACCACGAGAAGCTTGAAGTAGACTATATCGAGCATGGAAATGTTGAGAGTTTGAAGACTCTTTTGAATGAGCGTTTTCCGGGGCGCTACGGCAGACTCTCTGATGATCCCATCAGACAGGAGAGATACCTTGCGGTCGTTGCCATAACTCTCGCCACCAGAGCAGCGATAAGAGGAGGTGTCCACCCCGAGACCGCCTTTTATCTGAGCGATACATATATACACAGGATCGATCGTTGTCTGGATGCCACTGAGATCATAAGACTTACCGTGGAGGCAGAACTCAGATGCGCAACAATAGTTCGTGAGCTGAATGTCTACTCCGACGAGAAATCTGACAATGAAAATGAAAACCAGCACATTTCTCATTGCAAGGACTATATTTTTACCCATATGCACGGCAAGATCACTGTTCAGGAGATCGCCGCAGCAATAGGCTTGGAGACCAACTACCTCTCAACACTTTTTAAAAAACATGAGAAAAAAACTCTCAAACAGTACATAACTGAAGAAAAGGTCAAGCTGGTAAAAAACCTGCTGACCTTTTCCTCGTATTCATATATTGAGATCGCTACATATCTCGGATTCTCCTCGCAGAGCCATATGGGAATGGAGTTCAAAAAATATACGGGCATGACTCCCGGGGAGTACCGCACAAGATATATGAGGGAGGATTTTATCAAGGAGTCTGTAGACGATCTCTCCATATAGAAAACGTGCACGGCTCTTGCATCAAAACAATTGTATCTCGTCCGAGGTCTTCTCAAACGGACCTGCCACAGGTCTTACGCCCCTGTGATTTCCGAAGAAATCCTCATTAAATATGATCTCTGATCCATCCGGATTCTCAAATCGCTGCTCTGATTCAAAGGCACACCCCAATACTTTTGAAGATATCATGCCGGGTCTTGTCTCAGGCAGATACCTGTAAATATCAGTCCTAAGAAGCGCCTTGTCTCCATCACATACCAGTTCAAGACTGACTCTGTCCTTCTCATCAACATAAGCATCGTTTTCCGTGGAGTTCGCCGCTGCCCCGTTGAAATATATATTACCGCTGCCGTCTACAGGCAGATGGTCATAGAATTTGTCCCTGTTTTTCTCATCCTCCGGCGACCACGGACCAAAGTTTGCAAAATATACCTCTGATGTGGGATATCCCTCATACACGGCGGTTCCCGCCTCAAAATTGTACTCTTTATCCGTATCATACTGTCTGGCATGAGCAACATAATCCTCTCTGATATCCGGCTGGATAAAGATGTTATTATAAAATCTCATGTCACCGTGAAGTATCGTCATAAAGCCTGCCACCTCGGTTCGGTGAGGCATGTGGTACGGTGTGTATCTCGGCGTGGGAAGCTCTACTCCTCCGTTGTTTACGCCCGCACCGACCCATGTAAACGATCCTGCGATCAGGTTGTGTACAAAAGCAACTCCCTGTGTGGATATCCTGCATGAGCAGGGTGAGAGCAAAAGGTTGTTGTCAACAAGGGTCGGTCCGTGGCTCACCTCTATAAAAATATCCTCTCCCAGTCCCAAAAGCGGTGTGATCTCTATGCCCTCAGGCGGTGTGTTGTCATGAAAAAGATTATCACAGACTCTCGTTCCCTGTGCCTGCCAGTCAAGCCACAGACCTCTCGTACAGTGATGAATATGATTTCTTCTGTAGATAACATCGATGGCAGCGTGCATTTTGATGCCGCCTATCTCTGCTCCGGCAAGATCCTGTTTGTTGTTGATATGGTGGATGTGATTGTCCTCTATCAGCGAGAAAACTCCCCCCAGATGTCCCACGATACCTGTCTGTCCGCAGTGATGTATGTGACAGCGTCTGATGATGTGAGAGCCTATTTTTTCTTTTGTCCAACCCTCATCCTGTGCCTGACAGATATTGTCACGCTCTGTCTGGGTTCCGTCCTTCAGATATCCGGTAGTCCACTTGTTGTTATTGTTTGGCTGGAGATACTTGCCAAGAGTGATCCCCGAGCATCTTGAATGTGAGATCTCGCAGTCCTCTATGATCCATCCTTTTGACCAGTGCGGTCCCACCATGCCGTCCTGATATGCCGTCGGCGGCGCCCACTGTGTAGCAGCCTTGGTAATATTGAAGCCGGACAGGGTGATATACCCCACTCCCTCTTTTGAAGGATAAAAACAATTTCTGCGAACATTTATTTCTACTGTTTCTTTGTTCGGATCAGCCCCTGCGAAGTTTGCGTATATTATGGTCTCGTTTTTTTTCTCATCCTGCTCCGTATACCACTTTCTCACTGTGATATCATCGCTCTCCCATGACATTTTATATGGCTTGGGATCAAGCACCTCATCAAGTGACGCAACCTCATAGAGCGAGGCATCATTTATATAGACCTCTCCGGTGTGTACGGGATCCGGAGCAAAATACCAGTCACCGGCAACCGCGACCGTGTACGGGTTGTAATCACCGAAGATCCCGTTTCCTATGCGGGTCACCCATGTATCATTCTCATATCTTTCCCAGTCAGTTACTCTCTCGGCTCCGGTGATCACGGCACCCAAGGGTTCCTCTGACCTGTATACTATACGGGCATCACAGGTTCCCGCATTTGCAGGATCCACATACTCATGATATACTCCGCTTCCAACTATGACCTCATCTCCGGGACAGGCAAGCCTTGCCGCCTCCGAGATGGTTTTGAACGGATGATCTTTGGTTCCGTCGCCGCTTTTGAACACATCTGCTTTTACATAATAATTCATGCCTCATACTCCTCCTTTGTTCTGAATATATATATTATTATCCTCTTCTTCCTCCTCAAGCTCCGCAAATACCTTTGCATACAGGCGTGCGCAGATATAACCGGGCAGAGAGAATCCAAACATAAAAAGCAGAGGAAGCGTAAATAGTGACCGACTGCAAAAATACGGGATAAGTATCGTCACTGCCATGAGAAAGGTTCTCGGAAATCTTGCGGCAGAAAGCAAAAATGACATTCTTATCACCATTTTAAAATTACCTTCAAATCTCGCCTGCACCGGACATACCCACTGCCAGATGAACAGTGCGATGATGCCCCCGGCAAAAGCCGGTATCATGATATAATCCGGAAAAACTCCCGGCGAAGTGAAAGAAATGACGATGTCAAAAACAACACCGGCAAATATAAACAAAAATGGAAGCCAGAGTAGAGTCGCCTGTTTAAAATTTGCCTTGAAGGGACCAATAAACCTTCTCGCTATATATCCATCCTCTTTCCTTACCATCTGTTGCAGACAGTCCTGCATTGCTGTCAGAGCCGCACCGATCGTTATGACAGGTATGCATGCGATAATAGTCATAAAATTGAGCACGACCAGGCTTGTCAGGGTATTTGATACCCGTATGACCAGATTGTTCTCTCCCTGCAGTCTTTTCTCCATAGGCGTCTCATCCTCCGGCATGTGATCTGATTGTTACTATTCACGGCTGATATATGTGTATATATCTGGCTGAATCGTAACTTTAACATAACACTCTACATGTGATCCGTATATCATAAATCCTTCTGTTTTATAAATAATCAATGATTTTAAAAAAGGGAGTCCCAAGGACTCCCCCAAACAGGATGTATTACAATTCACGGCTTTCACTCCACGATGCGAAATTCACGCATGCCACTCATATCAGTAGTCATCAAAGAAAAACTCCGCCCAGTAATACTGACTCATATATTCATTCTGATAAGCATTGACGGCGCCGCCATCAAGCTCCGCAAATCGATAATAATCACAATCAAGAACATCGGGATTCACCGCGAGGGCGTTGTGTGATTTACTCACTGCGCCATCTGCCCCGACCGCTTTTAGTCCTTTCATCATGGATGCTATCAGGGTCTGGATATAGCTCTGCTGCTTTTTATCATAGGGTTCATCCTCAAACAGTGCCGCAGCGATCTCCTTGGTCGAACACGCACTCCCGTGTCTGTGAACAAGATAGGCAAATATCTCCTTGGAACGGCTCCTGTCAAAATGCACATGCTCTCCATCAGGTGTAAACACATCAAAATTTCCAAAGCACTGAACCCTTAAAAGCGCATTTTCTTTCGGCACGATGGGAAATCTCAGGTCTGACAGTTCCTCCTCGATCTTTGCCTGGCTGACAGGCTTCATGATATACCCGGATGCGTGCATCTTCATGGCATCACCCGCGTACTCAGAAAACCCCGTCACAAAGATGATATTCATTTTCGGATTGACGCCCTTTAGCTCCTTTGCCAACTCAACTCCCGTCATCCCGCGCATATGGATGTCAAGAAAAGCAATATCACAGCCGTCTTTCTTTGCCTCCTCAAGAAGCTCAGAGGGCTTTCTGAATGCAAGCACATCCACATCCGGCTTTGCTTTTTTTATAGATGTCTCAAGCATCTTTAGAGCAAGCGGTTCATCATCAACACACAGTATCCTCATTTCGTCATCCCTCCTTTGTTACTACACATCAATTCTAAAAAAAGACGGCAGCATAACTACCGTCTTTCATTTTTAAGTGGACCCTCGGGGACTCGAACCCCGGACCGTCCGGTTATGAGCCGGATGCTCTAACCAACTGAGCTAAAGGTCCATAAATACACATAAACGACCCGGATGGGACTCGAACCCACGGCCTCCGCCGTGACAGGGCGGCGCTCTAACCAACTGAGCCACCGGGCCATTTGTACAATACGCAGGGATAACTCCCCGCGCATGACCCCAACGGGATTTGAACCCGTGTTACCGCCGTGAAAGGGCGGTGTCTTAACCGCTTGACCATGGGGCCAGATAATACGGACAACATTGATATACTACCACAAACACACAAAAAAAGCAAGAAAAAATTTTATAATTTTCTCTTGACAATCCTATCAGGGCTGTGATACTATATAATTCCCTCGAGGAGATCATAGACACAACATGATGTGGTCAGTCATACACTCCTGTGTGTCATCACAATTCTTGCTCACCGGCATCCGTTCGGATCCCGGCGGGCGTCATGGCAGTAAGTCCTGCCCTTTATTCACTATTTGTTACTTTTTAGCACCCTGTGGAAATCCGCAAAATCAAGGATGGAATGCTTGCATTCCGGACTGATTTTGTGTGCTTTACGGCAGTCACTTTCTAAACCCATTTTTAGAAAGCATGCTGCTTTCCCATGGACGAGGAGGATTATTATGAATAAAAAAACAATAATTATTAAGGACACGGTATTATCCTGTCTGTTATGTCTGGCAATGATCTTCAGTATATGCGGTGTGATGCCCGGATCTACATCATATACCGTTTCTGATGCCGCGGCTTCAGTCGTGGCGCTTTCTGAACTCCCTGCAGGCTCTAAAGTAAGCTTTACGGGAATGAGCGGAACGCTGAATACGACCTGGACATATTGCGGACAGGTAACAGCCGGAAGCTATACAGGATATTATTTTGAATGTGACGTATCCATCGGATCGTACACATCAGAAGGCTCTATCTCAAAGCTCACATCTCTGGAATCTTCTATACCCACCACACTCAAATCAAAGCTTGGCACACTGAAAGAAGGTCCAAAGTTCTATACGCTCAAAGCAATGATGTACGGAGACAGTGATAAAGATAAT
>JAGBOK010000095.1 GCA_017633905.1 Eubacterium sp.
CTCCCATCGCTACCATCTGTCCATACAAAAGTATGATCATATACAACGCAAATATCATGAAATAAGCATAAAAATAGTTGCTCGCCTGATCAGAACCAAGCACCTCAATATTGCCGGTGATCTGCATACTTCCTGCTGCTTCTATGTCAGCCTCCGGTATACCGCCTGCTTTCATAACTGTCGCATAATTAAGCCTCTTTATAGCCTCGTCAGACTCAGATCTTGAATCATCGCTGATGCTCAGGTCGTTGATATAAAACTTGTATTCAGATGTAGAAAAAACAGCATATCCATATTTATAGGTCTTATCCGTGACACCTTTTTTGAGAGCTTCCTCAGAATCGACCGCTACTATCTCATATTCTGAATAGTATTCACCCTGCTCAAAAGCCCTTTTTGCGAGTGCGGCATCTACCTCTGCAGATGTAAACAGACCTATCTTGGATCTCTCAGATGATGAACTGCCCGATTCTGAGTCATCACCTGATCCGGTAATTCGTGGGAAAAACATCACAACAGCAATAGCAACAACAAAGATTATCGTCACGACAAGAAAGGATTTCTGTTTGATATGCTCACAAAACTCATGGGCAAATATCGTCTTAAACTGCTTCATCCGTGTTCACCTCCTCTTTCCCCGTATACTGCACAAATATATTCTCAAGGGTAGGCTCAAGAACTCTGACCTCATCCACATCAAATTCGGATGTTATCTCGGTCATTATCCGCTTCTTGTCATCAGGAGAATCCATCTTGAGCATCAGGCTCCCATCCTCCATTGTCTGTATGCTCTGCCCGTATTTTTTTAGTATGGGCTCAGGTGATGTAGTGTTTATGATGAGCTTGTCTCTTGTATAGCTTCTCTTGATCTCTTTGATGTCTCCGGAAATAGCAATGGAACCGTCACTTAATATTGCTATGTTGTTGCAAAACTCCTCGACGTAATTCATCTGGTGGCTCGAAAAAATCACTATCTTGCCCGCATCGATCTGACTTTTCACAACGTCCTCAAGTACCTTGGCATTGACCGGATCAAGTCCCGAGAACGGTTCATCAAGAACCACTATATCAGGATCATGTACGACCGCCGTGATGATCTGGATCTTTTGCTGGTTTCCCTTGGAGAGGGTGTCAAGTCTTGCATTTCTGTGCTCTGACATGCCGAGCTTCCCAAGCCAGCGATCAACTGCGCCTGTTGCCTGCGTCTTTGACATACCCTTTAACATGGCAAGATATACGAGCTGGTCGATTATTTTTTTCTTGGGGTACAGTCCTCTCTCCTCCGGAAGATACCCCTTTGCTACCTTCCCGTGGTCGATAGGCGCACCGTCAAGCAGTATCTCACCTGAATCCGCACGAAACACATCCATCAGGATACGGATGGTCGTAGTCTTGCCCGCTCCGTTTCTTCCCAACAGCCCCAGCGCCTGTCCGCTCGCAACAGACAGATTCACATCCTTGAGGACGTGCTTCTCGCCAAAGCTTTTGTTGATGTTTCTCACTTCAAGTTTCATAACTCTCCTCCTGTTTTTATTTTTAAGGAAACACCAATTACATCAGTATTTCCTTAATTGCATAGTTGCCATTTATGATCATTTCATGACCTTGATTTATTTAGAGTATCCATATCAAGCATACCCTCTTTTTTTGCAACAATGGTCGAGACCACTACATCCCCCAGGCAGTTTGTCATCGTAAAGAACATCCCGAGAAACGGTCCTACACCCATCACTATACCACGCGCCTCCACCGGTACATTCATCTGTGAAAGCAGTACCGTCAGACATATAACTACCGATCCCGGCACGCCGGGCGCACCCACAGAGAGTATGATGATAGACAATGCAAGAGAAAAAATAGCACTCCCTGTGATGCTCACTCCGTAGACATTAGCCAAAGCAAGTGAGAACACACCGAGCATGACACATACCCCGTCCATATTGATGGTCGCACCGAGAGGGATGGAAAGACTGTAGACCCTTTTGCTGATCCCGAGATCCTTTTCACATGCATCCATATTGACGGGTATTGATGCCGATGAGGATGCGAGAGAAAAGACCTGCAGCATGGACGATCCGTATTTTCTGAAAAAAACAAGCGGATTGATGCGACCAAAAACAAGCAGCATGATGCTGTATACAAGGATCATCATCAACAGCCCGAAGAAAAATGTTAAGGACATCTCGAGCACGGATATCAAAGTCTTTGATCCAAGGGTTATCATCATTGATGACATGGCACAAAAAACAGCCAGAGGTATAAACCTCATGATGATCATTGTTATCTTGATAAAAAAATCACTCAGTGCTTCAAATAGCTCCCTAAGCACTTTGGTATATCTGCCGATCATACCTACTGCTGCCCCAAAAAGCACTGCCAAAAATATCAGCTGCAGCATATTCGGTTCGAGAAAAGGCTTTACCAGATTGTCGGGAACTATACCAACTATGGTATTTAGCAGCATGTGTCCGAGGTCTGATCCCTCTGTCACGGATTGTGAAACAGGAATATCTGACATCTCACCGCCCGGTGTAAACAGAAAATACGATCCGATACCGATGGCAACAGCTAAAATAGTTGTTATCAGATAAAATGAGAGTACCCTGCCTCCTATGCGGCCAAGGTCTGAAAGAGACGAAAACTGTGAAATACACGATGCTATAGAGAAAAAGACCACAGGCGCAACTATCACCTTAAGAGCATTTAAAAACATGGTCCTGATAGGAATGAACACGTATTTATTTACACCTGCATTCAATCCGTCATTTCCGATCAGATTGAGGATAAAGCCTATTAAAACACCTGCAAGCAACGCACCAAGTGTGTAATAAACAGCAGCGCGCCGTGATCTGATAAGAACCATATTGATAGTGTTGATCCTATCCTTGTGCCTGTATTTCAGATTGTCGGAAAAAGCTTTCAACAGGATGCTTCTCAATGAATCCTGTATGTCTGTTCCGGCTTCGTTCTCGGAAGCAACAGAAGCTATATCTATACTATCCGCAAAATCATACTCATACCCCGGACATGAGATATCAAGAGTAACGGTCCCGAATCTGTGTCTTGCTGTAAGTATAAGCTTCCCTTTATCATCGGATGAGTTGGCTTTGTCAGCTATAGGATTCGCCGGATCAGCGGATCTATCTATTTCATGTCCCGAACTGTTTTTATGTGAAACCAGACTTCCGATCGCTTCCTCTGCAGCAAGAACCGCCTTGGTCAGCTCTCTCCCTCTGATCTTATTTGCATATAAAAAATCTCTGACATAGTCGATCGCAGCGCCTATACCGGTATTATCCGCCGTAAATGTCTCTCTTTTTTTCATTTGATCCTTCCATCCTGTTGTGTATACTGTTGATTGTGAGTGTATGGGAAAATACTATCCCACCGGCGGAGCGTTTTTCTCATCCTCTTTGGCTCTCTCATCGAGCTCCGCTATATTCTTTCTGGTCTTTTCCATGTCCTCATCAAGCTTTACAGACGCCTTTTCTTCATTTTTTTTGGTTCTTTCTTTGATGCGCTCATATATTTTGAACCGTTTCATGTTCGTGACATAGAGTGCCGCAGCGCCCGATAGTCCCACAGCCATCACGATGACTCCAAGAACCGATGCCCTATTGATGAGCCACACTCCGCACACAAAGCCCGCGATCACTATCAGAGCACATACCACATAGAGGATCCTGTATCTGATCTCTTCGGGTTCAAGCTTTTTTTTCTTTTTCTTCTTTGCCATTTCTATTTGTCCTTATTCTTCGGCTGTTATCGAAGCATCGTCTATCGCCATCCATCTGCCGCCGCCGAGCTTGACGCTGATCGTCAGGGTTATGGTGTTTTCTTTGTTCTTTATCATATCATCAGTGATCTTTATTCCCGGAACCGTAGTTGTGATATAGTTTTGCCAGCCATCGGATATGATCTTATCAGATCTCATCGTCCTGCCATCACCGGTTTTGACGATAAGCATTACCTTTTCTTTTTTCTCTGAACCTACTAAAACATCACCATGACAGGTAATGGATGCGGCATATGTCCCGGGCGTATCTATCGTCACGGTCTGTGAGGTCAGTGAACCCTTCACTCCGCTTTCCGACCAGAAGTTGATATAGCCCCTGCCCGATACAGCGTTGTTCTTTGCATCCTCAAACTCCTGTTTGATACCTTCTCCGGATATCGTCCAGTCGGAGGGATCTTTCTCAAAGTCGCCGTCATGACCGTCCATGAAGTCTGAAGCCGCTACTATGACAGGACAGATCAGATCAAAGGATGTATCATTTGTGAAGTTCCCATGAACGGTGTATGTACCCTCTTTGGATGTATCTATAGCCGAGATATCGGCTTCATCCCAGTTGACGGGCATATTTTCTTCGGTACCATCATTGTATATGACCTTTGCCTCTGATGGCATCGTAATTTCTCCGCCTGATACTACCTCAACAGTCTCAACGTAACCTCCGTCAGGTCTTTTCTCGGCATCAGACCCTCCGATGAGATACCTGTATATATCAAGCGTTGACAAGGGGCTGCCGTCATAATCAAACCATGCCTGATTGTCTACCGCCGAACCGCCGTAATACTTGCCGGCATCATCCGGATCATACTGCTTTGCATAGGAGGATGCCCAGCCCGAGCCGGTTCTCTCCCAGAGCTTTTTGTTGGCTTTCAGGGCTTTTTTATACTCGCTGCCTTCAAGCTCTGATATGTTGTTTACCGGGATCCATGCAGGCTCCCAGTAGCATATGCCAAGTCCGGCCCTGTCACCGCTTGTGAGAGTCACATCAACATCATTGACCGCTGATGCCACAGCCCTGATCTCATCAGCCTGTCCCTGAACCGTAAATCTGAACGGCATATCTGTGCTGTTTTTTTCTACTGATACCGTGTTTGGCTGTCCATCACCGTCATCAAGGCGGGTAGCCCAGGACGTCTCGACTGCAAGTACATACTTGTCATATCTTTCAGCTATGGCGGAAAGAACCTTGGTCAGATTCTCCGTGGTTCCGTGCCAATAAGGGTAATATGATGATGCAAAAATATCATAGCTGACGCCGTTTCCTCCATCAAAGGCTGCGAGCTGTGAGGCATATCTAAGCTGCGCACCCTCTGTCTGCGGCTCCGTAAGATGAATGACGGTATAGATGTTGTTTTCTCCAAAGCCAAAATACTCGCCTGTTGTTTCCACGGCTGATATGTTAGCTATGTGTGTATCACTGTAGCCGTATTCATGCGCCGCGTCACATCCGGCATCAAGAAGCTTGTTGATGCCCACCTGCTCAGTTTCTCCGGCAAATCCGGTATTTATCTCGTTGCCGATCTGCACCATATCTACGATACCGCCCTTTGACTCGATCTCTGTCAGGGCGTCTGTCACGAATTTTGAAACTGCTTTTATTTTTTTATCTATGTTATATTTCTTCCATTCCTTGGGAGACATCTGCTTGGCAGGATCAGCCCAAAAGTCTGACATGTGAAGGTCTATGAGATTGCCCATTCCCGCTTTTGTCGCATAGGCTGCGATCTCAGCAGCTCTCGCTGCCGTATTGTTGCCGCCGCCATAACCCCTTCCTTCACTATCCGCGGGATCATTCCAGACTCTGGTGCGGATATAGTTGACTCCTGCATCTGCGAGCAGATCAAAGAAGCCCTGTCTGTCAAGGAGCTTTCCGTCTCTGTCTCGAAAACCCTTTTTCTCGTCATCGTTTTCTATGTTTTTATTTTCCATATCGAATGCGTCCATGATGGCAAGATACGATGAAACATCCACGCCACGCATGTTCTTTATGTCATAATCATCAAGCTTCTTTACTATGAGATCTGAATGGTATTCTGCACCTGCCCCGGAGACTGCATCCGCATTTGATGTGTCAACATCTGCGGCATCACCGGACGCCACATCATCCGAGGACGGTTCTTTAGTCTCTGAAGCTGCAGCCGGTGTCTGCTCCCCGTCTTTTATATCAGTACTGCCGCAGCCCGCAGCCAGCGCTGCAACCAGTCCGGTCACGGCTGCTACTGCCATAATTTTCCTGAATCTGTCTATCATACAATGTTCCTCCCATAATATTCTATACATGTTCCTGCAAAGCACGGCGTATCGATCCGTTTTGCAGCCGTCATGCCATCCATACAGATAAACACAACATACGGATATATTTTACCTACTAATTATATAGTTGTCAACTGTTTGATTCTATGATATACTGTATGCGGAAATTATGGTTTATATGAGTAAGTCCGCAAATCTTCAGTACGCCATAGTACATAGCCTTATGAACTCACGACTACTTGGGATTCTCCTTCGTCTTCGATGATCAGGGCACGAAAATGCTAAACGCGCTTCGCTTGAACGACGCATTTTCGCACCCATCGAAGACTCGGCTCATCACCAAGCGTCGGAAATGTTCATGCGGCTATGTATATGGCTTATACTGAAGATTAGCTGCTTTTCATCAGATAAATCAATGATCTGTCTAAGAATACAATCGCAGAGCATAATTACAGACTTGTTCCGTGAACATTGCCGAACAAGGTTAGATCAGCAGCGGATCCTGATAGAGCATTGGAAACCGTTTGTTTGAGCACAATTTTGAAGAGGATGCGGCACATA
>JAGBOK010000096.1 GCA_017633905.1 Eubacterium sp.
CCGGAGATGGATGGGTTTACGGTGGTAAAGAAGATAAGAGATCTCGGAATTGACGTTCCCGTGCTCATGCTGACGGCGAGATCTGAGGTTGATGACAGGGTACACGGACTGGATGTAGGAGCAGACGACTATCTTACCAAGCCGTTTGCCATGAAGGAGCCTCTTGCGAGAGTCAGAGCCATCACAAGACGTGGTACTGAGGTGACCAGCGCAGAGCTGAAATTCGGAAATACCGTACTGGATATGACGTCATATGTGCTTACGGCACCCGGCGGCAGTGAACATCTGCCGGGCAAGGAGTACCAGCTTATGGAGCTTTTTTTGTCCAATCCACATCAGGTGATATCCACGGAGCGCATCATGGAGCGCGTGTGGGGTTATGAATCAGAGACCGAGATAAATGTTGTCTGGGTGACGATATCAGGTCTCAGAAAGAGGCTGGCCTCACTTGGAGCGGATATAGAGATCAAAGCAAAACGCGGTCAGGGTTATTATTTGGAAGAGAAAAACAGATGAGAAGACTCAGGGTTAGATTTATCATAGCAGCGATGCTTTCGATGTTTGCCGTGCTCGGCGCAATAGTAGCGGGTATGAATATATTCAGCTATATAGATGTGGTCGAGACATCAGACAGGGAGTTGGAACGGATCATCTCAAATGGCGGATTATATCCGGGACTTGGTAACATGCGCTTTCGCGGAGAAAATGCATCAGGCTCCGGTGTGATGATGGGAAGACCGGGCTCCGGCTCCCAGACACCGCCGCCGATACCGGAAGAAGGTGGAGATCGCGCTGCCGGCGGCTCCCAGACACCGCCACCGATACCGGAAGAAGGCGGAGATCCCGCTGCCGGCGGCTCCGGAAACGATCCCTCAGAGGGACGTTTTTTCAGGGATGATATGCGTGCCGGCTCATCGGAAGCGCCTTATGAAACCAGATATTTTACCGTATATTTCAATGATGGCAGTGTCTGTGGTACGCAGATGAATAACATTGCTTCCGTGAGCGAGGAGCAGGCAATAGAAAGGGCAGAAGAAGTACTCTTAGGAGATTCGGACAATGGGTTTTCTGACAGCACATACAGGTATATGATTTCAAGAGGTGAGGGTGAGGTCACTCTCACGAACTCTAAGGACAGAGAGAGTCTTTCAGATATGGCAGACAGATCAGTCTCCGGCAGTGAGGCAGATAGTGGTGTGTCCGAAAAAACAGCCTATGACACTATGGTGGTTTTTGTCAACTGTGAAAAAAGACTCGATGCTTTTTATTCATCGCTTTGGATATCTCTTATAGTGTCAGTGGCAGGTTTTATCATTGTTTTTTTACTGATATTCATATCCTCAAAGATCATATTCAGACCCGTCGAGGAGTCAGAGAGAAAACAAAAGCAGTTTTTGACTGATGCTTCACATGAGCTAAAGACTCCACTTGCCATTATCAGAGCCAATACTGAGGTCATGGAGCTTGAAAATGGCGAGTCCAAATGGACGCAGAGCACTTCACATCAGGTCGAACGCCTCAGCGGTCTCATAGAGCAGATGGTCGCCCTTACAAGGCTTGATGAGAGCGATCTTGCGGGAGAGCCGGTAAAGCTGAATTTGAGCAGCATTCTCAGAGAAGAGGTACAGAGCTATATTGCGCCAGCCGAAGTATCAGGAAAGGAAATTAAACTGTCAGCCGGGGATGATATCAGGCTTCGTGCAAACGAGAAAAATATCAGACAGCTTATAGAGATACTTCTTGACAACGCGATCAAGTACGCAAAGACGGATACATCAATTGATATCAGTCTAAAGACCAAAGGCCGCAAGGCTGTGATGAGCGTCTACAACGAGTGCGATCAGATAAACAAAGGAGACAATGATATATTGTTTGAGAGGTTTTATCGCACGGACGCATCGAGGAACTCGTCAACAGGAGGCTCAGGCATAGGGCTTTCTGTTGCGAGATCGATAACCGAGAGAAGCAAAGGGAGGATCACGGCATACAGTGATGACGGACACAGTCTGCGTATCACTGTAACACTGCCGGTATGAGGGGGAGATAACAAATGCAGGAGAGGATCATGGGACAGGTAGGAGAACTCTTTGACGGGTTTTCAAACAATCTGAGTGTAGAGGGTATCATAAGTATAGGTCTTTTGGAGCTATCTATGATACTTACCATTATTTATGTTGCCAAATGGCAAAAAAATTATGGTGTATATTATACAGTTATATATACCATAATACCGGTCGCTATGATAGGACAGATGGTGCTGACTACTGCTGACAGCATAGATGAGGCATTTCTGGGACAAAAGCTGATTTATTTGGGCGGATGCTTTTTGTCATTTTTTATAACGATGGCAATTTGTGACATATGCAATATAAATGTAAAAAAATGGATCAAGGTTCTTTTGATTTTAATTAACATGCACTTGTATATGATAGTTCTGACAACTGAATATACAAAGCTTTTTTACAAGGAAATATCCTTTGAAAAAATCAATAATACCGTGATACTTAACAAGGTTTACGGACCATACCACAGCGTGTTCATGATCCTTGTATTTGCGTATTTTTTCTGGGGAATAATTACTGTTTTATATGCTCTGTTTTTTAAGAAGAATGTATCAAACAAAAGAGCGATAGTTCTCATGCTGATGGAGTTTATCTGTTTGTCTGCCTTTATTACGGGCAAGAGGATAAGTCTGAATCTCGATCTTGGAACCTCATCATATATTATCCCTCAGATAGTGTTTCTGTTTGTTGTCAGGAGGATCTCCATATTCAGTATCAAGGAAACGATCGCTGATTCTCTGGCAAGTAAAGAGGATGAGGGCTTTATCTCATTTGACAAGAAGTTTAGGTATATAGGAAGTATTGGGATCGCAGAGAAGGTGTATCCATGGCTTATGGATGTTCAGGTAGACAGAAAAATAGTTAAAAATCCATTGTTTCAGGAACCAATACTTGCAATGCTTAAATATTACAAAAATAACGGGACCTGCTATACAAAAACCGAAGAGATAGGAGACAGAATATTCAAGCTTGAGGTGGGGACTCTTTTCAACGGCAAGAGAAAAGCAGGATACCAGATCCATATTACGGATGATACCTATGATCAAAAGATGATCAAGTACCTTGACAATTATAACGAGACTCTCAAAAAAGAGGTCGATGCCAAGACAAGGGACATCCTCCGGATGCATGACAACCTCGTGCTCTCCATGGCTATGATGGTTGAGTCAAGGGACAATTCAACAGGCGGTCATATCAGGCGCACCAGTGACTGTGTCAGGATAATCGTGGATCAGATGAGAACGGATCCGGAGTGTGAGCTTGACGATAAATTCTATACCAATATCGTCAAGGCTGCGCCGATGCATGATCTCGGCAAGATAGCTGTCCGCGATTCCATCCTGCAAAAGCCAGGAAGATTTGAACCATGGGAATATGAGGAAATGAAAAAGCATGCTGCCGAGGGAGCGAGGATCGTTCATGAGATCTTGAAGAATACCGATGACAATGATTTTCATATACTTGCTGAGAATGTCGCACACTATCACCATGAGAAATGGGACGGCTCCGGCTATCCTGACGGGCTTTCGGGCGAGGACATACCGATAGAAGCCAGGATCATGGCGATAGCTGATGTCTATGACGCGTTGGTATCGAAGCGCGTCTACAAGGAGCGCATGTCATTTGAGAAGGCTGACTCGATCATCATGGAGGGTATGGGACAGCACTTTGACCCGTCCTTGGAGAAATACTACGTTGCCGTCAGACCAAGACTTGAAGAATATTATCTGGCTCAGGATGAGGAGGAAACAAAAGCTGATATTTCTGAAGAAAAGACTGATGAGACTGCTGATGGAGAAAAAGGAAGCTCTGATACAATAAACACTAATGAGGCAGACAGTAATGAAGGCTAAGAGTGATGAAAGAACCGGCATGATGAGCTTGTCAGCTCGTGATCTGTCACGGATGATAAGAAATAAAGAGCTATCCGTGGTTGATGTCGTTTTATCCTCTCTTGAAGAGATAGAAAAGAAGGATAAAGATATTAATGCCTTTATAACAGTGTGTGAGAGGGAAGACCTCATAAAAAGAGCAGAGCAGGTTCAAAAGCAAATTGATAACGGTGAGCTAAAAAACAGTCCTCTTGCAGGAGTACCGATCGCGATCAAGGATAATATCTGCACAAGAGGGATCAGGACGACCTGCGGCTCGGCGATCCTTAAAAATTTTGTTCCGCCGTACTCTGCTACAGCAGTAGAGCGTTTAGAAAAAGCGGGTCTTATCATCATGGGCAAGACCAATATGGATGAGTTCGGGATGGGAAATACCACCTCGAATTCCTGTTTTGGGGCAACACTCAATCCGGTCAGTTTTGCGAAGCTTGACTCGTCTACAGGCGTAGAGCGATCATTTTTCAGAGATAACCCGAATAGTAATGAGCATATGATCAACGGATATACTGCCGGCGGTTCATCAGGGGGCTCGGCAGCGGCAGTAGCAGCAGGGATGGTGCCTATAGCCCTTGGTACCGACACCGGCGGCTCGATCAGACAGCCATCGTCCCACTGTGGAGTCTATGGTATCAAGTCCACATACGGAACGGTTTCAAGATACGGGTTGATAGCATACGCCTCGTCGATGGATCAGATAGGTCCGATAGCAAGTCATCCCGAGGATCTTGCGGCAGTCTTAAAAATAATATCGGGATCGGATATTAGAGATGAGACTTGTACGGATTCGCCGGATTTGATCAAGGCAAGTATAAGTAATAAAGACAGAATAAAGATAGCTGTTATAAGTGACGGACAGTCTCCTAAGCTTTCACTTCATCCTGCTGTAATCAATGCTCTTAAAGAGGCAGAATCTAAACTGGAAAGCAAGGGAGCAAGCCTTAGTGATATCAGTATTCCCGAACTTGAATTTGCACTCTATGCATATTATATCATTGCCTGCGCAGAGGCAAGCTCCAACCTGTCAAGATATGACGGTGTCAAGTACGGTTACAGGACACCGGAGTATGAGGATCTTGACGAGATGGTGAAGAAGACCCGAAGCAAAGGCTTTGGTGAGGAAGTAAAGAGGC
>JAGBOK010000097.1 GCA_017633905.1 Eubacterium sp.
ACTATTCACGGCTGATGGATGCACATATCAGCCGTGAATAGTAACCATGACTTTTGGTTCCCTTATTTGATAGTGATGCTTCCGGCTGATGTGTCCACCTCTATCGACCGGCTGCCGTCACCGTTTCCTCTTGCCTGGAACTCATCGCCTACATCCTGTCCCATATAGTGGATACTTCCCGCACTCGAATCGAGCTCAACATCATACTCCGATGCCCTGGTCTTGTCAGCCATATCGTACTTAAAGCTTCCTGCAGAGAGATCTGCTTCTATCCGCTCAAAATCACCGCTTTGTACATCCACACTTCCTGCGGATGCATCGATAACCAGCTTCTTGCCTCCCGAACCATTCATCTTGATACTGCCGGCTGATGAATCCAACTCGAGTGTCCCTTCACAATAAACATCATTGATATTTGCCGACCCTGCGGACATATCGGTCTCAAAATTCTGTGCCTTGATACCCGTCACATCAAGCTTTCCGGCTGAGCTTTCAACAAAATATGAATATACTCTTCCTTCCGGAATTGTCACGGTAATTGTTCCCGTCTGATTAAATACATTAAAGAAATTTAAAAACCACGGTGAATTGCATTTGATATCGAGCTTGCTTCCATTCATTCTGGCTGTCGGCATGCTTGGGAAGCTCCCTTCATGCCTAAAGCCAACCTCTGAGACCTTACCTTCCTCGATCACGATATCCGCAGTACTCACATCAAAACTGATCCTATCAATATCATCTGCCGAAAAGGTTGTTGAACCCTCATAAACCTCCATATGACCACCCACAAATCTAAATACATTGGGTATTATGTTCATGGAGCTCATCACTCCGAGCGTGATCATAAGAATAACAAACACAGATGCGATAAACAATATTATAGTGATTATTGATTTATTGGATTTTGGTCTGTACTGCCAGTTGTTCCCATTAGTACCTGCTGAACTCGTATTGGAATGTGTACTGCTGCCTGCTCCATAAGCTGAATTGGCATATGTGCTGTTGCCTGTATATATACCACCATCGGAATTACCGACCATATCTGCATTGTAGCATGCAAATGAGAGCTCCTTGAACCTGTTGCCAAGGCTTTTCTGATACACGATAAGTCCGACTCCTATCGCAGTACATGCAAGCACGGAAGACCCGACGATCGCCTTCAGTGCAACTCCCGGCATGATCCCTGCAAAGCCGGATACAAAAGGTCCCATGATGATCAGAAGAACTCCGATCACAAGACAGACATGCCTCTTACCATCAAGCGCATATGCGCTCTGATCGATAAACTCCCTTGCTGACTGATCCAGCTCGATCGCACGTCTTTTTACTTTCCCATGCAGACTCGTCTGATGTGCGGCACTGATGAAAAGAGCTACTGCGATCCCTATACACAGGAAAAATGAAAAGCCGCCTAAAATACCGCTTGCCACATAGGTCAGAAAACTAAGCCCCGTTGTCATGACTGTCGCCATAAATGGAGGAAGAATGCACAAAGCGACCCCGAGTCCCATATACATTGCATGCTTTTTTGCATACGTCACATATTCATTTGCATTCTCCTTACTCCAGTGTTCCTTCTTTACATTCGGCTTGCGTTTATAGGTACCGGCACCGCTCCATGTGCTTCCTCCTGCCGCTCCGGCATTTCCTCCGGCAGAGCTTCCGTTTCCGCCTGCTGTAGTATTCCCCGCCGAAGCTCCTGCACCTCCGGCATTGCTTTCATTTCCGCCATTCACATTTTCATCCGGATCCGATGATCCGTCAGCACCTGCCTGCCTGACACTGTCTTCAATCCCAAGCTCTTTTACTATCTCATCAAAATTTCCAAATTCCATGATGACCGTTCCGACAGCTTCATTCTCGCTCTTACCATCAGCCATCAGCTGTTCATACTTATCCTCCATCATCTGATAAAGCTCAGCCTTAGCTTTCTCGATCTCGGGGGTATTCTCTACATTTCTGAACATATTTTCAAGATATTCCCTCAAAGTATCCATATTATCCTCTCTTTCCGGACCTATCAAGTCCGATAGACTCATACTTCTTTTCTACCCTGACTGCTGTTATTGATTAGGCATTTTCCGGCTACTGCATTGTTTTTATGACAAAATCAATGCTACCTGTAATTACCTGTGCTCATGCATTTTCTGCGGATATCGGAACCGGCTCCTTTTCCTTCATCCGTGTCACCGGAATACGCGCATCGACCTTATCATCATTCAGTACGACAAAACGGTCAATAACATCCTTTGTCAACGCCCATTCTCTGCATTTTTCATCATAATACCTTTTTCCCTCGTCTGTGATCCTGTAATACGTCCTGCGTTTACCATTGTCACCGGTCTGTGAGAAAGACTCTACATAACCGTTCTTCTCCATCCTGGTAAATGCAGAATACAATGTTGTCTCCTTGATCACATACTTATCCTCGGATAGCAGACGGATACGGTGGGAAATCTCATATCCATACGATGGATCCTCTCTGAGAAGATACAGGATGATTGTATCGTTGTATCCCCGAATTACATCACTACTGATCATAGGCCACTCCTGTTCTTATACATAGTACGGCAGTTTCCTAATACATGAAAACCAATGTACCGATCCCATGCCGGCTCCCATAAAAAAATTCAATTTCCAATGCAAAGAAAGTTACTATCATCTATAAGCAGCCGGCACATCTATATACGACTGTCGTACTACGACAATCGTTAATACGTCTGTCGTAGTACGTTAGTCATAGTATAAATCCTTTAATCCCATTTGTCAATACCTTTTTTAATACTTCCTGATTTTTTTCATCCCTTTTGGCGTGCTTTTGTCGGAGAGATATATAAAAATAAAACTATCCCTGAAGGAACACTCACGGTCATCAACAGCTGACTCGAACCGATATACCCGTGCCGTTCCTAAAGGGATAGTTTTATTTGATTATAGATCAGCCGAAATCAATCACGCCGGCTCTTTTTTCTCCGGTGCCACCTTCGCCACTCCGGTACTGATATCAATGATGACCTTCTTCGGACACTTCATTGAGCACAGACCACATCCGCGGCATTTCTCCGGATCAATATGAGCGATATTGTTCTCGACATGCACCGCATCAAAATTACAGCTCTTCTCGCAGATACCGCAACCGATACATCCTGCCTCACATACCTGCATGACATCCTTGCCCTTGTCTGTCGATGAACACTGAACCATATAGAAGGTCTTGAACTTCTCGGCCTTGTACGGTATCAGCTCTATCAGATGCTTCGGACAGGTATCAACACACTTGCCGCAGGCGACACATTTTTCTCTGTCGACCTTTGCTATGCCGTCATCACCCACATGGATCGCATCAAACTGACATACATCCACACATGAGCCAAGTCCCAGACATCCTGTTGCACATGCCTTTCCTCCCGCACCCGGTATTGCAGCAGCAGCGCGACAGTCCGGGATACCAACATACTCATACTTGTTCTTTGCCTTATCACATGTTCCGGCACATTTTACAAATGCCACCTTTTTTGCAGACGCTCCGGCATCCACACCCATTATCTTGCCGATATTTGCCGCAACAGGCGCTCCGCCAACAGGACAGCCGTTTACCGGAGCGGTACCGGCTACTATGGCATCAGCGAGCCCGTCACATCCCGGAAATCCGCAGCCTCCGCAGTTGTTGCCGGGCAGACATTCACGCACCTGCGTCACTCTCTCATCGACCTCAACATAAAAAACCTTGCCAGCTACCCCGAGGAGAAGTCCTATCAGAATTCCGAGGACTGCTAAAAGGATGATGGAAATTACAATTACCTGTGTCATGATATCCTCCTTCCCCTTCAGAAGCTGACTCCGCCAAAGCCACAGAAAGCAATAGCCATCAGTCCCGCAGTAATGAGAACTATTGGCGTACCCTTCATGGCAGACGGAATATTGCTGTTTTCAAGTTTCTCTCTGATCCCTGCCATAAGTACCATGGCAAGGAAAAATCCCACGGAAGCGCCTATGCCCCTCACCGTCGCTTCGAGGATACTATCCTCATTCTGCACACTGAGGAGAGCCACTCCAAGCACCGCGCAGTTGGTCGTGATCAGCGGCAGATAAACACCGAGTGCCTGATACAGACCCTTCATTGACTTTTTCATAAACATCTCAACAAACTGCACCAGAGCTGCTATCACGAGGATAAATACGATAGTATTTAAGTACGCAAGATCATTCGGCTTCAACAAAAGATTGTAAAGCGTGCTTGTGATCAAAGACGCGATTGTTATGACAAAAATTACGGCTCCGCCCATTCCGGCGGCTGTCTGAACCTTTTTGGAAACGCCCAAAAACGGACATATTCCAAGGAACTGGCTAAGCACGAAGTTGTTGACCAGAGCGGCCGTAAACAGAATTGTAAATAATGTCATGCCTCTCCACCTCCCTTATCATCATATTTCTCTTCAACAGTCGAAAGATTTGAATCATCCATGGTCGCTGCGGCATTATCCATCGGATCACTGGTAAGCTCCGGTGTATCAGGAGCCTTCTCTCTCTCCTCAGAACGCCTCTCCGCAACAGGAAGGAGAAAACGATTCTGCAGCGCAGTAAGACCTGCCAGCACGAAAAACGCGCCCGGCGCCATTACAAATATGGCAATATTTGCAACACTTGGAATCACCTCAAATCCAAACACGGATCCGCTTCCAAGGAGCTCCCTGACTATTCCTATACATGTAAGGCCCACAGTAAAGCCAAGTCCCATACCTATACCGTCAAAGCACGATGCCATGACCGGATTCTTGGATGCGTATGACTCCGCGCGTCCCAGTATGATACAGTTTACGACGATAAGCGGTATATACACGCCGAGAGCCGAATACAAAAACGGAACATACGCCTGCAATAAAAGCTGAACTATCGTAACAAAGGAAGCGACCACGACGATAAATGCCGGGATCCTAACCTTGTCCGGAATTATTTTCCTGAGCGCCGAAATAAGCATGTTAGACAACACAAGAACTACGGTAGTTGAAAGTCCCATGCCGACTCCGTTGATAGCTGATGATGTGACCGCAAGAGTCGGACACATACCAAGCATCAGCACAAACGTCGGATTCTCCTTGACCAGACCATTGCTTAGTCTCTCTCCAAATACACCCATCACGCCGCCTCCTTTCCGGCAGCATCAGCAAAGAGCACGCCTTTTACTGCATTAGCTATCGCCCTGGAGGTTACCGTCGCACCTGACAGCGCCTGAACCTGTGAATCATTTGACTCCTGCTTGTTGTACATTACCTGTGAAGGATCAGAAGGAAGTACCTTGCCGGCAAAGCCTGCCTGCCACTCCTCATTCTCACAGTTGGCTCCAAGTCCTGCCGTCTCTGCCTGAGATGTTATGGAAATACCGGTGATCGCGGAATCAGCGCCAACACCGAGGGCAAAGCTCAGATCTCCGCCGTATCCTTTTTTTGCTGTGACCAGATAGACGGTACCACCGTTTTCCGTAGGATGTGCCTCTTCGATCACTACCCAGCCGGAGAGAGAATCGGAGACCTCAGCCACCTCCGCGTTGGAAAGATCGTGAGAGTTCAGATACTCCGTGGCATCGCCTACTTTATTTTCATCGTTGTCAAGTACCTTGTCACCGTCCGCAACGACCTTCTCACATGCCTCATTGTTCGTCTTTGCCTGAGCCTCCTCGATCGGCTTTTTGGTTATGGCATATACACCCGCGAGTACAGCGCCGAGAACCAATGTGATCAAGCACAGGATGATGGCGTCCTTGACCATAGTGTCTTTTTTCTTTTCCATATCACGCCACCTCCTTTTTCTTCTCGTGCTCCTTGCCAAACGGCTTCGGGATCGTGAATCTCTCGATCAGCGGAACACACAGGTTTCCAATGATGATGGCGAATGAAACACCCTCAGCCGACTCGCCGAAGAACCTGAACAGAGCCGTGAGAAGACCTAACAGTATAGCATATATTACCTGTCCTTTTTTTGTGATCGGACTTGTGACGTAGTCAGTTGCCATGAACCATGCACCCAACATCAGACCGCCTCCGCACAGTTCGTAGAAAAGAGGATACGGAGCACCTCCCACTGCAAACTCGTATATCAGATCAATACATGCGAATGTACATATATAAACAACGGGTATCTGCCATGTGATGACACGGCGTACCAAAAGATAAGCAGCTCCGATGAGAAGCGCGACCACTGAGGTCTCTCCGATGGTTCCTGTCGTGGTACCAAGGAACATATCCAAAAGATTCGGAAGTTCTCCGACAGATGCACCGGTCTTTACCTGCATGAGCGGTGTTGCTGAACTCGTGGCATCGACCGCTATACCATACATCCAGTTTGCACCCTCAGTAACGGTAAAGCTCGTCACCGCGCTTGAAAATGATAGCACCATGAAGCACCTTCCGGCAAGAGCCGGATTCATGAAATTCTGTCCGAGTCCGCCAAATACCTGCTTGGCTATGATGATGGCAAACACTCCGCCGATGACACACATCCACAGTGGAATCGTAGCCGGGAGATTGAGTGCCAGCAAAAGTCCCGTGAGCAGTGCGGAAAAATCACTCGTCGTCACCGGCTGCTTCATACATTTTTGCCATATCCACTCCGAAAGGACACATGTCACGCATGTTGTGAGGATAACGAGCACCGCACTCAGTCTGAAATTATATATTCCTACTGCCGTAGCAGGGAGCAGCGCAATTACCACATCCCTCATTATCGACTTTGTTGATGAACGGTCTCTGACATGCGGAGATGAGGATACGTTGTAAAGCCTGACTTCTTTTTTCTCTTCCATGATCACGCATCCTCCTTTCCTTTATCTTCAGTATTGTTTTTCTCTTCCTCGGCTTTTTTCTTTGCCGCTTCCTCAGCCTGTTTCTTGCGGTTTAGAGCCATAACAGCCTGACGGCACTGCTTGAAGGTCTGAGTCAGCCTTCTTTTTGCCGGACAGACAAAAGTACAGGTCCCGCATTCATAGCACTCCATACCGTTCAGTGCCTGGAAAGCATCGAGGTCATTTCTCTCACCTGCCTGTGCCATCATCTGCGGCACAAGGTGGCACGGACAAACACTCGCGCATCTGCCGCATCGGATACAGTTGGTAGGCTCATTGGCAGCTACCTCATCCTCGGAAAGAGCAAGTATGGATGAACTTGTCTTTGTGATGGGCGTATTAAGGTCATACATTGCCATACCCATCATCGGACCGCCGGAGATCAGCTTGGCAGCACCTTCACTTTTAAGTCCGCCTGCCGCTTCAAGCACTTCGGCATGAGATGTTCCGAAGCGAACCAGATAGTTCTTCGGATCAGCCATTGCCTCACCCGTGAGTGTCATGACTCTTGTCATGGACGGTGTGCTCTTTACAACGGCGTCATATATTGCAAGCATCGTCTGAACATTGTCAACTATACAGCCTACATCCGCCGGCAAAAGTCTCGCATGGAGCCTGCGCCCTGTCGTCACATATATTATCTGACGCTCGGCACCCTGCGGATATTTGGTCTTTAGACGCTTCACCTCAATCCTCGGATCGCTCTCGGTCAGATAACTGAGCTTTTCTATAGCCTCGGGCTTGTTGTCCTCAATGGCTATGACGCCCTTCGCATTGTCAAACAAAGAGAGAACGACTCTGAGTCCCTCGATAAGCTCCTCCGGTCTTTCAAGCATCAGTCTGTAATCAGATGTCAGATACGGCTCGCACTCCGCGCCGTTGATAATGACATGATCGATCTGATCCTCATTCTTTGGTGTTACCTTGACATTGGTCGGAAATCCCGCTCCACCCATACCGACGATGCCGGCATCCTTGATGATCCCCCGGATCTCGTCCTTGCTTAGAGACTTATAATCCCTCTCCTGTCCGAGTCCGTCGATGGGTGTGTAATTTTTGTCATTTTCAATCACGACACAGTTGGCTTTGGCTCCCGATGAGAGAAGTCTGGGTTCGATCTTCGTTACCTTGCCTGAGACAGAGCTGACTATATTGGCCGAAATAAATCCGCTCGCCTCACCGATAAGTTGTCCCATCTTCACCTCATCACCGACGCTTACTACCGGTGTCGCCGGCGCTCCGATATGCTGGCTCATAGAAAAAACAAGCTCATCACCCGGATCGATCTTGCCGATCGGTCTGGACTCAGAGAGTTCCTTGCCCTCATATGGGTGCGCGCCTCCACGAAAGGTTGACAGTCCCACGGTTAATACCTCCTTAAATAATAATATCACGAATAATGTCACGGCTGTCACGTCATACAATCCGACACCGTAACCTTATATATTCTATCATAAAACCATCTTATACGCAAGAGAAATGTTTCGTTTTATCGTGACGACCCGGAATTGGATGAATAGCAGAATTAAGGCATAACGTGGAACGACGACGGTGGGGAACCGTCGTCGCTTCCGTTATAAAAAGAGGAGAAAGTTTGGTATATAATCACCAAATCATATGAAAAGAAAAGTTCTTGTAAGCATCTTTTGTTTAACTTATGTACAGAGTGTACATGATATATGTAAACCCATTATGACAAATTTGTAAACATTTTGTAAATTTTCGTAACGATTTGCTGACCCCCTTAAAAAACGCGGTATATTTTCAGGTTGCGCAAAGACGCATACGCAAATATCCGAAATCCGTTCAGTCTGCCGCGTACACTACCGTTCCTCCGCATATCGTATATTTGACCTGTCCCGGAAGCTCCCAGCCGACAAACGGCGAATTTGATGACTTGGACGCAAAGTCAGTCACCTTCCATTGTCTCACCGGATCAAATATCACAATATCAGCAGCATTTCCCTCCGCAACGGTCCATGGCTTTATTCCGTAGAAAACGGCAGGGTTTAAGCTCATTTTTTTCATAAGCTCCATCATGGAAAGATGCCCCGGCGCGACAAGCTTCATGATCCCAAGCCCCAGAGATGTTTCAAGACCTATGATACCGCTTGGTGCCTCCGCCATCGGTCTGTCTTTCTCATCAGCCGCATGCGGCGCATGGTCAGTCACTATCATATCTATGGTCCCGTCGATCAGTCCGCTGATTATAGCCTGCCGATCTTTTTCTGTTCTCACCGGCGGATTCATCCTTGCATTCGTGCCGCTTGTGAGTACCGCCTCCTCTGTCAGAGAAAAATGATGCGGTGTCGCCTCAGCATGGACATCCGCCCCAAGCTTTTTGAAGGCTCTCACTATCTCAACGGAAGCCTCAGAGCTGATGTGCTGGATGAGAACTCTCGCTCCCGTGTGCAGCGCGAGCGCACAGTCCCTTGCGACCATCACATCCTCAGCCGTGTGAGAAGCTCCTCCGTAGCCGAGCTTTTCTGAAACATGACCCATATTCACACCGGGAGCCTCTATAAAAAGCGGATCCTCCTCATGAAGACTGATGCACATATCAAGCTCTTTTGCTTTTTTAAATGCAGACAGTACCACCCTCTCATCCATAATCGGAAGTCCGTCATCGGTAAAGCCCGCTGCCCCGCATTTTTTCAGTAGCTCCATATCGACAAGCTCGCTGCCCTTCATGCCCTTTGTCACGGTCGCGCAGCTCATCACATGGATACCTGTTTTTTCTCCCTTGTCAAGAATATATTTAAGGGTATCCGGATTGTCCGCGGCGGGCTTTGTATTTGCCATGCAGATGACCGTCGTGAATCCGCCGCGTTTTGCCGCAGCCGCTCCGGTAAATATATCCTCTTTGTGAGTAAAGCCGGGATCTCTGAAATGTACATGCGCATCCATAAGCCCCGGTGCCACTACACAGCCCGCGGCATCGATCACCTCATCTGCCTGAGCCGTATCGATATCAGCATCTACTCTTACGATGGAACCGTCATCTATCATAACATCAAGGTCTGCTTCGATCCCTGCCACAGTGTCGATGATATGACCATTTTTAATAATCAGCATATTTTCTCCGGATCAGGCACTTAATACCCGCTTTTTTCATATTTTTCCTGCAAATCATACACTGTACACCCACGATTCATTTCATTTTTTCTGTAAATCAGGCACTGCGCACCCACAATTTTACCAACTGAATTTATAAACAGTCTTTGAATTAAACGCCTCTCCCTTTGGCAGATAGCATGATGTGAATTCCGGGATATTTACGGCATTCGGGAAGAACTGTGTCTCGAAGCACATACCGGTTCTTTTGGTATATACGGCTCCATCCTTCCCGTTTTCTTTTTCTATAAAATTCCCGCTGTAGAACTGCATCCCCGGAAGGTCAGTGTAAATATCGACTCTTCTGCCCGTGGTCTCCTCAGAGAAAGAACCCGCATATCCGTATTCTCTCGGCTCTTTCATCAGACAAAAGTTGTGGTCATATCCTCCGGCATTCTTCAACTGTTCATTGTCAGCCTCAATATCCAGGTATATGGCTTTTTCCTCTCTAAAGTCAAACGGCGTTCCCTCTACCTTGATAAACTTACCGTTCGGTATCAGTTCTTTACTTGACTCCGTGACAGCATCCGCATTGATCTTTACTTTGTGATGCGTGATATCACCGCCGTCATGTCCAAGGAGATTAAAATATGTGTGATTGGTCGGATTGTAAATAGTATCGGCATCAGACCTTGCAAAATACTCTATCACAAGCTCATTTTCGTCAGTGAGCGTATATGTGACCTTTACCTCGAGAGCTCCGGGGAATCCCTGCTCCATATCAGGGCTCACCCTCTCAAAGTAAACCGCTGATTCACCGGCAGTATCACCCCTGTACATCAGCTTGTGATATCCGGGATCTCCACCGTGCAGATTGTTGCAGCCGTTGTCATTTTTCTGCAGTTCATACTCTGTTCCGTTGAGATCGAACCTTGCGCCTCCGATCCTGTTTGCATGCCTGCCGACAAACGCTCCGAAATAACAACTGTTCACTTCATATCCTGCCACATCATCAAAGCCAAGAGCAATGTCATCAGCTCCACCATTTTTTTTAGGAACACAGATCGCCTGAACTATTGCCCCGTAGTCAAGAAGAGACACACTCATCCCGTTCTTGTTTGTGATAGTAAATTTGGTTACTCCTGTCCCATCCTTTGTCTTTCCAAACGCTTCCTTTACTACTGCCATTTTCATAACCTCCTGTTATTGATTTATAATATCATTCAGCTCATCACATGCTGTCAGGCACCTGTACAGTGATTTTCAACGTAACCGGACATTATTACTTGTCTGATTTTTAATCTGCTTCGCTAACTTTTCTTACCGATAGTCCCAACTCATCAAGCTGCTCCTGTGACACCTGCCCCGGTGCCTCCGTCATCAGACACGAAGCATCCTTTACTTTTGGAAATGCTATAACATCCCTTATCGAGTCGGCACCGACCATCAGCATGATCATGCGGTCGAGCCCGTATGCAAGACCCGCATGAGGCGGAACACCGTACTTGAACGCATTTAAGAGAAATCCAAACTGTTCGTATGCGCTCTCCTTTGTAAACCCGAGAGCATCAAACATCCTCTCCTGAATATCATCCCTGTGGATACGAATAGATCCTCCTCCAAGCTCGGTACCATTCAGCACGATATCGTATGCCTCTGCTCTTACCCGTCCCGGATCTGTTTCCAAAAATTCAAGATCCTCCTCCATCGGCATAGTAAACGGATGGTGCATAGCCTGATAGCGTCCGAGCTCATCATTGTACTCAAGCAGCGGGAACTCCGTCACCCACAGAAAATTAAACTTCGTATCATCGATCAGTTCCATCTGACGCGCCAGTTCAAGTCTTAAATTCCCGAGTACATCCCAAACGACCTTGTTCTTGTCCGCGGCAAAGAGAAGAAGGTCTCCTGCCTCTCCGCCCATAGCCCTGACAAGCGAAGCAAGCTCATCCTCCGTCATGAATTTGGCAAAGGAAGACTTGTATGTCCCGTCTTCATTTATGCACAGATACGCAAGCCCCTTTGCTCCGAAGTCCTTGGCAAAGTCTGTCAGCTTGTCTATTTTCTTTCTCGGCATATCGCCCTGTCCCTTGGCATTGATCCCCCTGACTGAACCGCCTGCCTCTATCGCTCCCGTGAACACGCCGAAGCCGCAGTTTCTCACGACATCTGTTACGTCGCAAAGCTCCATGCCAAACCTCGTGTCCGGCTTGTCGGAGCCAAACCTGTTCATAGCCTCGATCCATGTCATTCTCTGTAACGGGATCTTGACATCAACACCTACTATGTCAAATACTTTTTTCAAAAGTCTCTCATTCACATCGATAACATCATCGATATCAACAAATGATAACTCCATATCTATCTGTGTGAACTCAGGCTGTCTGTCAGCTCTCAGATCCTCATCGCGAAAACACCTCGCGATCTGGAAATATCTGTCATAGCCCGAGCACATCAGAAGCTGCTTAAAAAGCTGCGGACTCTGCGGCAGCGCATAAAAGCACCCCGGATGGATGCGGCTTGGCACAAGATAGTCTCTTGCCCCCTCCGGTGTTGATTTGTTCAGCATAGGCGTTTCTATTTCAAGAAAGCCCTCATCTGATAAGAATTTTCTGACCTCCATGCAAACTCTGGATCTTAACATCAGATTCTTCTGAAGATCCGGACGTCTTAGATCGAGATAGCGGTATTTGAGTCTCACCTCATCCTTGGTCTTTGAGTTCTCCTCTATCGGGAACGGTGGTGTCTCGGACTCTGAGAGGATCCTCAGTTCTCTCGCTATCACCTCGATGGCTCCTGTCTTTAGATCCTCATTGACGGCTCCGCCTCTTTTTGCCACCTCACCGGTAACGGCGATGACAAATTCTGCTCTCAGGTGCCCCGCCCTTTCAAAGCCTTCTGCTCCTATCTTGTCCTCCTCAAACAGTATCTGCAAAAGCCCGGAGCGGTCTCTGAGATCCACAAAACAAAGTCCTCCCTTGTTTCTGTTTTTCTGAACCCAGCCCATGACCGTAACTTCTTTTCCTACATCCTGTAGACCAAGCTCTGCGCACCTGCATGTGCGGTGCAGCCCTTTCATTGATTCTGCCATGATAACTCTTGCCTTTCTATTATTATTTATTATTTTTGCGTGGACGTTCAGTCGTTACCATTCACTGCTGTCACTCCACCTGCCCGCTCATGGATGCAGGCTTTCATCGTTGATATGTGTATACATCAGCCGTGAAGAGTAACATTTAGTCGGCATATACCTCTTCTATCTGCGTATATCCTGCCGCGGCAAGCTGCTCCTTCTGGAACTTCTTGTTTTTTTTCATGCGGTCAACAGTGACTACCGATCCATTTTTTCTCAGCTCATCAGCACGCCTTATCACGTCCTTTACCTGATCCGGAGTACATTTTTTCTCTATGAGAAATGCAGTCTTTCCGCAATCGCCGGGTACTCTGTAGCCTCTCTCCATGAGAAGCATCGCTATCCTTTCAAAACCGATGGAAAACCCGACCGCAGGAACTTCGGTTCCAAGAAATCTCCCGACCATGGTATCATACCTGCCGCCGCCGCCAACAGATCCGCCGTACTCATCCATTGATATCTCAAATATCGGTCCTGTATAATAGCTCATTCCCCTCACAAGAGTCGGATCAAAGACCAGCTTGAACTCTGCCGATGCTCCCGATGCGGCATCGATGATCTCTCTTAAGTTATCAGCAACTCCGTTCTCAAGATCATCACCAAGAATCCCTGCAAGATTTTTTAGTCTGCCAATCCCTGTTTCGCCTCTCTCATTTTCCGAAGATATTTCAGCATCACTCCCTGCCTGACTGCTTCCATCCTCTAAATCTCCATCACCTGCATCAAATACGGATAGAAATCTTTCCACACTGTCTGATGGATATCCTGCAGACAAAAGCTCCTCCCTCACGCCGTCCAAACCTATCTTGTCCATTTTGTCGAGTATGATAAATACATCGTCATACTGTTCCTCTGAAAAACCCGAATACTTCGCAATGCCTTTTAATATCCTGCGGTCGTTGATCCTGATAGTAAAGTCTTTGAATTCTAATTTATCAAGCAGCGTAGCCATTGCCATGATAAGCTCAGTCTCTGCGATATTGGAAGAATCTCCGAGCACATCGATATCACACTGCATGAACTGTCTGAACCTCCCTCTCTGCGGGCGGTCGGCTCTCCAGACATTTCCAAGCTGCATTGCCTTGAACGGAGCCGGGAGTTCCGAAGCATTGTTGGCATAATACCTGACAAGAGGTACTGTCAGATCAAATCTCAGACCTCCGTCCACAAGGTCAGTCTCCTCCTTTGCCTCGTCTATTTTCAGCTTTTCTCCCCTTTTTAATATCTTGAATATCAGCTTTTCATTCTCTCCACCGTGACCTCCCGTGAGATTTTCTATGTGTTCAACACACGGCGTCTCGATCTGGGTAAATCCATAGCTCCTGTAGGTCTGCCTGATCATGGAAAGCACATACTCCCTGATCTCCATCTCCTGCGGCAGTATATCCCTCATTCCGGTTGTCGGTTTTTTCTTTAATGCCATTTTTTCGTCTCCTTGCTATCGTCGCCTATGATATATTTTTTTTTGGCGCCGCTTCTTTTTTCACTCCTTACTATCTCTTCATCAAGCATCCTTTTCTTTCTCTCTATCATCTCATCGATCCTTGATATGTAGTCTTCAACGCTCTTTACATTCTCAACCCGCTCGATCCTTACCTGATCTCCCATCCTGTGAGTACCAAAGACCGACCTTTCTTTGCTATCAATGCTATGTCCCTGATGCATCGTGGGCTCATGTATCACATGCTTGGTCGAGGCTCCCGCTCCAAAGGCAACCACATCTTCAAGCTCCTCCATCATAAAAATATTATAAAGACACTCCTTGCCAAGCCTTGCGTAAGCGACATTCTCCTGATTGGTATTTCTCGTGGAGCCGAGGGTGTTTTTCTGCCTGTACATATAGTACGGCTCATAGCCATGTGTTTTCAGATAATCATAGCTTCCTCTTTGCAGCACCGGGATCAGAGTCTCCTCGGGTCTGATATCACCGCCCGTCTCCATCTGCTCCCTTCTCATTCTCGATGCCCTCTTGATGACCAGAGTGTGGACAGTGATGCTGTCAGGACCCAGATCATATACCTGATTCAGCGTGTTATAAAAATCGACCTCATCCTCCTCGGGAAGCCCCACAATAATATCCATATTTATATTCTTAAATCCTGCTTCCCTCGCCATGGCAAACGAGTCTCTGACCTGCTCCACGGTATGTGTCCTGCCAAGGCGTTTCAGAGTGTCCTGTAGCATTGACTGCGTATTGATGGAAACTCTCGTAACTCCCGCTTCCTTCAATATCATCAGCTTCTCCATGGTGATGCTGTCAGGTCTTCCCGCCTCCACCGTGTACTCGATAGCCTCGTCCACCGGGAGCTTTTCATTTACAATATCCATCAGCACCCTCAGATCATCTGGAGACAGTGATGTAGGTGTGCCTCCTCCTATATATATGCTGTGGAGCACTCTTTTGTTCCTCTGTGCATTACGAAAAGTATCAATGAATGAAAGCTCCTTCTCGAGCGCGCTCAGATACTCTCCTATCCTGTCGGAGTATCTTGCCACCGGATATGAAGAAAAAGTACAGTATTCACATATCGAGGGACAAAACGGGATCCCTATATATATACTGTAGCCGGCTCTGAGATCTAAAGACTTCATCACATGGTGCTCATTAACGGCAACATCTAATACCAGCTCTGCTTTCTCGGGATAGACAAGATAATCATCCATAAGTATCTCAAAAGCCTCTTGTCTGCTCTGCATCTCAGAGAGCAGTCTGTAGGCGATCTTTGCCGGTCTGATCCCCGTGAGTATCCCCCACGGCAGCACCGTATGGCTTCTTCTTGCAAAAAAATGATAGACTTCTCTTTTTACGGATTCCTTGTCATAGTTTTTAAGTTCTTTTTCAAATACGACCTTATCGTTTATGATGATCCGTATGGGATAGTCTTCTCTGCCCTTCCAGTCCTTCCTTGTGACTACCTCACAATCCCTGTCCGGATAGAAGCTGTTCGCAAGAGTCTTTAGATCATATGAAAATTCGCCATTTCTATGGTCGGTGCTTGTTTTTATCTCTATAGTTATCATGTTCCTGCCACCTCAAACCTTATGCGTATGGGTTGTTAGCCGCTTCGTACGCAACATCTGTCACCGGTCCGTGTCCCGGAAGTATCCTCGTCTCATCGGGCAGCTTCAGTATCTTTTCTCTCAGCGAATCAAGAAGCTCCGGCATACTGCCGGTCGGCAGATCCGTCCTTCCTATCGACTCCATAAACACCGTATCGCCGGCAAACAGAATCCCCTCATCTTCAAGATAATAGCAGCATCCTCCCCCTGTATGACCGGGCGTATGTATCACCTTGAACTCCATTCCCGCAAGACTTAACAGCTCACCGTCGCTTACCGTATGATCAGGTTCAAATGACGTCCCCCTGCCCATCATGCCCTGCGAGCCGTTTAGTGCCGGGTCGGTGATCAGGTCAAGCTCCTTGTCAAGGATATATGTTCCGATATCACCACCCATCTCATCAATGAGCTCCACCGCTCCCTCATAATGATCAAAATGGCCATGAGTGAGAAGAATTGAATCAAGAATCAGACCATCATCCTTTAGCTGTGCGGCGATCCGACCGCCGTTATCGCCCGGATCCACTACAACGCATTCCCTGCGACCCTCGAGATGAACTACATAGCAATTGGTTCCTATGGGACCAACCACGAGCATTTTTATCTGAACCGGTTTCTTTTCTTTACTACTCACCCGTTCGCACTCCTTCCTGATAGGGCGACCGATGTGCTGTCACCATGTCTCTAAGTACCCTCATCACCCGTTCGCACTTCTCTCAATATCCGTCACTCCTTCGATCTGGCGAAGCTTCCTCATCAGCTCGTCAAGCTGTGACACCTTGTGTATCTCAAATCCTATGGTAAATGTCGCCTTCTCCTGTTTGTTCGCTCTGGCATTCATGGATCTCACATCTATGCGTGACTCTGTAAATATCCTCGTAACATCCATGAGAATCCCGCTTCTGTTGTTCGCATAGAGCACTATTTCAACAGGATATGTGCCCTCGCCCTCTCTCGCATTCTGCGACCACTCGGCTTCAATGAGTCTGTTTCTCTCATTCTCCGGCAGATGAATGATGTTGACACAATCCGTCCTGTGGATAGAAATACCTCTGCCCCTCGTGACAAACCCAACTATCTCATCACCCGGCACCGGAGAACAGCACCTTGAAAATCTCACTGCGAGGTCATTTAACCCCTCAACTATGATACCGCTCTTGGATTCAAGAGCTGCCCTTGTCCTGTCAAGTCCGGCATGCTCTCTTGCCTCTCTTGCTTTTTCTACAACCTCTATGACCTGCTCATCAGATACTATCCTGTTATAGAAATGATTGTATCTTTCCTGGAGCTTCTCTACAACCTGACCTTCCTTGATCCCGCCGTGACCGACGGCGGCACATATCGAATCCCAGTCATGAAAGCCGTATTTTTGCAGCACGGCATTGACAAGATCAGGCTTCATGAGATCTGAAAGAACTATCGAATGTTTCTTGCAGTACGCGTTGATCAGATCCTTGCCGCGCTCTATGTTTTCTTCCTTGAACTGGTGCCTGAACCACTGGTTTATCTTGTTCCTTGCCTGTGTGC
Source organism: Eubacterium sp. (assembly GCA_017633905.1). Classification (GTDB taxonomy): domain Bacteria; phylum Bacillota; class Clostridia; order Lachnospirales; family Lachnospiraceae; genus Eubacterium_F. Next base: position 17,613 of record JAGBOK010000097.1, read on the forward strand.
TCTTTACTATCTTTAACCAGTCGCGGCTCGGTCCCTTCGAGTTCTGGCTCGTAATGATCTCTATCCTGTCACCGTTTTGGATGACATAGTCGTTGTTTACAATGTTTCCGTTTACTCTCGCCCCCACCATACGGTTGCCCACGGCGGTGTGGACAGAATACGCGAAATCAATGGGTGTAGAGCCTGTAGGAAGAGTCTTTACATCCCCGTCGGGAGTAAAGCAGTATATCCTGTCTGAGAAAAGGTCAAGGTCGCTCTTGATGATGCTAAGGAACTCCCTGTTGTCATCCATATCGTGCTGCCACTCGAGAATACGTCTGAGCCACGCCATCTTTTCTCTCTCGGAATCATCCATCGAGCGGTCAGACCCACCGCTCTCCTTGTATTTCCAGTGGGCAGCGATACCGTACTCGGCAGTTCTGTGCATCTCATAGGTTCTTATCTGTATCTCAAAGGGCTGCCCGTCAGGACCGATAAGAGTCGTATGCAAAGACTGGTAGTTGTTGGGCTTTGGCATGGCGATATAGTCCTTGAACCGCCCGGGTATAGGCTTGTACATATCATGAATGATACCGAGCGCCGTATAGCACTCCTGATCCGTATCAACTATGATCCTGATCGCAAAGAGATCATATATCTGGTCGAGTGTTTTCTCCTGCGTCACCATTTTTCTGTATATACTGAAAAGATGCTTGACCCTGCCGTCTATGGTCGCCTTGATCCCGTTTTCCTCGAGGTGTGATCCCACCTCATCCATAATATCCTTGACAAAATTGCTCTTGGTTTTTTTCAGCTCGTCAAACTCAGCCTTCAGTTCCTTGTACTCATCCGGCTCGAGATACTCCAACGCCAGATCATCAAGCTCGACCTTTACCTTGGATATTCCCAGCCTGTCCGCAAGCGGCGAGTAGATATCCATGGTCTCACGGGATTTTTCTCTCTGCTTCTCCGGAGGCATGAACTCCATGGTTCGCATATTGTGCAGACGATCCGCAAGCTTGATGATGATGACACGGATATCAGAAGCCATGGCGAGGAACATTTTTCTCAAATTCTCAGCCTGCACCTCAACCTTGTCAGCGGAATAGTTGAGCTGTGTCAGCTTGGTAACGCCGTCAACGAGGATCGCAACCTCCTCCGAGAACTCCCTCGTGATATCCTCCGTCGTAAACTCCGTATCCTCGACAACATCATGAAGAAGCCCGCCCATGATGGTCTCCTTGTCCATCTCAAGCTGGGCAAGGATGATCGCAACGCAGACAGGGTGCGACAGATACGGCTCACCGGAACGTCGTTTCTGATCCTTGTGTGCCTCCTTGGCGTACTCATATGCTTTTCTGATCATCTTCAGATCACCGGAGGGATGGTAGTTGCTGACCGTCTTCTCGAGTATCTTGTAGAGAACATCGGGATCCGTGAAGTTGGGTGGGATGAGCTCGGTCGAGAGCTCACCGGTATCGAATTCATGGGGAACGAGAGTCGAGAGTGCAGACTCCTTGGCAGAGACTTCCCTGACAGCAGCTTCCTTCGGCTCTGTCCCGGCATTCTTCGTTTTTTCTCCTGACCGCCTGAAAAAAAGCTCCATACACTCATCCCCTTTCATAGAAAATACATATATAATATCACGAAGGGGATTTTTTTTCAACCATATGATGAAAAAAGTTACTGTTCATGATTATTCTTGCCAATCTGGGACAGAGTTCTTGCAACATACGGACGGCGTTCCTGTAACTCACGGACAACGTTCCTGAATTATGCGGACAAGAGCCTTGTCCCAGAGGGACAACTAGCATCTTTGGTTTTTATTGTATCATACTTTTTTCGGTTTGTCATCTGCCGGAGGCTGATGCTCGACCGTAGGTCGCCTTGACGGTCCCTTCAGATCAAAGCGGTAGGCGTTCCTTACGAGTCTGTCAAGGATTGCATCTGCTACCGTTGGATCCGTAAAGATCGCAGGCCATGACTTGACAGGAACCTGGGCAGATATCGCTATTGATCGCGCAGCATAGTGGCGTTCTTCAACGACCTCAAGGAAATCTTGGGTCATGGACAGATCAAGCTGTTTTAAGCCGAAATCATCAAGTATGAGCAGATCAGGCTTGACCATGTCCTTCATGAGTTTATCATATGATCCGTCACCTCGGCCGATAGACAGACTGGTCATCAGGCGGGGCACCCGGAAGCATTTGACTGATAGCCCAGCCATGCAGGCATTCCGCCCGAATGCGGATAACAGATATGTCTTACCTACACCTGTTGCTCCTGTGATGATCAGATTTGAGCCATTATTGATCCACTCGCAGTTCGAAAGCTTACCTACATCTGATTTTTTGAGCTTGCGTACCGGATCATAATCGATATTTGCCAGATTTGCCGTAGGTTCTCGCAGCTTTGCTGCATTGAGCAAACGATTGCACTTTGACTCTGCGCGAGCCGTGTGCTGAGCATTGACGATCATTGAAAAGCGGTCGTCAAAACTCAGATCGCTCATGGCGGGCAACTCCTCCTGTCGCTGATACTCGGTCTTCATTGCGTACAGCTTCATTTCCGAGAGTTGCTCATTGGTTTGATAGTTCATGATGCGTCCTCCTAATTCCATTCTCCGATACGGAGATTTTCATGATTTGGAGTTGGAGATCCCGCATCGGGAATTGTGTTGATCAAGACATCCTCCTGATGATTCTTCAGGATGTTCTTGACGGTTGTATAAGTTACAGAGTTTAAGGAAATAGCCTTCTTGCAGGCGTTTTCCAAACGGAGATTGCCGTATGTTTTAGCAAATCCGATAACTCCCAAACAGGATTTGTATGCCTGTTCCTCGAAATCAACACTTTCGAGAAGTAAGCGGATCGCGTATTCCGTGTTGGGGCCGATCGTTGATGCCCAGTTACGGTAATCGTGGCCATCATAGGAACGCATCTCAACGACGGCTCTATGATTTGCAGGCATATGGATAGGATCAGTTACATACCTTCTGCCACTGAAGTGGCGCTGGTGGATAGCGATACGTTCACCGCCTTTTGAAAAGATCTCGATCTTTTTAGCGAAGGCATGTATGATTACTGATTTATCATAAAACTGGTATGGAACGGAATAATAAAACTTGTCGTATTCCACATGGTAGTTGTTTATAACACGCTTAATCGGCTTTGTTTCAAAGGACTCGAATGCATCCTTTGGTAGAGGTCTCAGGTTTGGCTTGTCAAGAGCCTCATATACGCTCTTACGGCTACCTTCTCTGTGAGAGAAGGGCTTTTCCGCCAAATCTGTCACACGTCCTCGTATGGCATGATTCAGTGCTTCAAAGCTATAGAATATCTTGCCGTTAAGCCATTCGAGCAGCCATGTCTCGAGCCATCCGACGCTAGATTCAACTGAAGCTTTATCCTTATTATC
>JAGBOK010000098.1 GCA_017633905.1 Eubacterium sp.
ACGGATTTGTAATACGCTATCCCAAGGGCAAATCCAAGATAACGGGCTACAATTATGAGCCCTGGCATCTCAGATATGTGGGATTAAAAACCGCTAAATATTTATATGATAACAAGCTGACATTGGAGGAGTTTTACAACGTCAGCATGAACAAAGAAAACAAGGAGTGGAGGAACGATCTGTGAGAAGTATAATTCTTGTGATCGTGTACATTTTAGTATGTATTTTATCGATCCCGTTTCATCTGATATTACTTATTGTAAGACCGATAAATGAGCGCGCCGCAGCGGCTTTTTCACAGAAGGTGGTGTGGCTTGCATTCAGGCTTTGCATGCTCATTTCAGGGTGCAAAAGACAGATCGTCGGCAGAGAAAAAATACCCACTGATACACCTGTTATGTATGCCGCCAATCATCGAAGCTTTTATGATATTATTTTGATGTACACGGTGGTTCCGACGCAGACATTATTTGTAGCAAAAATAGAACTGAAAAAGTTTGTCTGTATTGCGCAGTGGATGTTTTTTCTAAACTGTCAGTTTATGGACAGGGGCAACATCAAACAGAACCTTGATACCATATTAAAAACAATAGAATATGCAAAAAAAGGTTATTCTGTCTACATATCGCCCGAGGGTACGAGAAATGCCACGGATGAGCTTCTTGAATTCCACGAGGGCAGTATGAAGATCGCGACCAAGGCGGGAATACCTGTAGTTCCGGTCGTATTTACCGGTACAGAAGATATTCTGGAAAAACATCTCCCGTGGGTACACCGCGGTACCATCAGGGTCGAGTTCGGTGATCCGATATATCCCGATGAGCTTGACAAAGAGGATAAAAAACACCTTGGCGCATATGTGAGAGACAGGGTACAGAAAATATATGATGATGCAATAAAAGGGTGATTATTTTACGATGTCCGGCAGCAAGGGATGTTCCCGGATGATGCATCACATGAGAATCAATGACCGGTTATAAATCCGGTGATACTGATATCAGGAAGGAGAAGAAAATGAACGTAGTGTTGATAGTAATGCTGGTGATACTGGCTGTTCTGATCATAGGAACAGTGATCCTGTATTTTGTGGGAAGAAAGCTCCAGAAGAGACAGGAGGAATCCCAGGTACAGATGGAGGCATCGGCGCAGGTCGCATCCATACTTGTGATCGACAAGGCGAAAATGAAGCTAAAGGATGCCGGACTTCCGGCGGTCGTCGTTGAGAACACTCCCAAATATCTGCGCAGATCCAAGGTTCCCGTGGTCAAGGCAAAGATCGGACCCAAGATCATGACGCTCATGTGTGATGACAAGATATTCCCGCTGCTGCCCGTCAAGAAAAACCTGAAGGTCAAGATATCAGGTATTTATATCATGGGAGTCTTGGGACGCGGCGCTCTTGAAGCTCCTCCGGAGAAGGTCGGATTTATCAAAAAGCTCAGAAACAAGGTCTCGCTGTTCAAGTGATCAGACACAGAGCCGTCACCGGTGTGGCGGCTCTTTCATACCAAGGAGAATGGCAATTGGAGTTACGGATTCCCGATGGGGCAAGAACAATAATCGATAAGCTGACTGACGCGGGTTATGAGGCGTATATAGTGGGTGGGTGCGTGCGTGACATGCTGCTCGGCAGAGAGCCGGGAGATTGGGATATTACGACATCCGCAACACCCGTACAGGTAAAAGAAATATTCAGGCGCACAGTGGATACCGGTATAGAACACGGAACGGTCACGGTGCTCATACAGGGCGGGAGCTATGAGGTGACTACCTACAGGATGGACGGAAAATATGAGGATCATCGTCATCCGAGCGAGGTCATATTCACCCCGAGTCTTGAAGAGGATCTAAAACGCCGCGACTTTACGATCAACGCTTTTGCATACAACGATGAGTCGGGTATCATTGATCTTTTTGGCGGACAGAAGGATCTGGAAAAAAAGATAATTCGCTGTGTGGGTGATCCCTGTGAGCGCTTCACGGAGGATGCGCTCAGGATGTTAAGAGCGATCCGCTTTGCCGGTCAGCTCTTATTTGATATAGAAAAAGAAACGCTTGAAGCGATAAAAAAGCTTGCTCCGACGATCGTAAATATCAGTGCCGAGAGGATCAGAATCGAGATAAACAAGCTCCTTTTATCCGCCGGCTCTGACAGACTCAGGCTTGCATATGAGACAGGACTCAGTTCCTTTTTTCTGCCTGAGTTTGATGCCATGATGGAGTGCGAGCAGAACAATCCCCATCACTGTTATTCGGTCGGTGAGCATACATTGAGGGTGATAGAGGGTGTACACGGTCTGATGGAGCGCGATGATCCGCAGAGGATCGAGACACCCGAACCTGAAATGTATGCAGCACATACATTTGAGTTTAGCGATAAAGAAAAGACCGCACTTGTATTTGCAGCGCTGCTTCACGACGTAGCAAAGCCTGTGTGCATCACGACAGATGAGAACGGAGTCGATCATTTCTACGGTCATGATAAAAAGGGTGAGCAGATGGCGAATGATATCATGAGGCGCCTGAAATTCGACAACGACACAAGAAAGCTCGTCTGCACTCTTGTGAGGTATCACGACGCGAGATATGACAGCTGTCTGCCCGCAACTGAAGCGGATGGGGCGGACGGTGCAGGCAGCAGTCAGGGGGATGAAAAAAAGCATCCTTATGATACGGCTTCGGAGACTGATGCCGGTAAAGATCAGAAAAACAACGCCCTCGGCAAAAGGTTTATGAGAAGGCTCATGAACCGGGCAGGCAGGGATGTGATGCCTGCGCTGTTCATATTGCAGCGCGCAGATATCATGTCCCAGAGTGAATACAAGAGGGAGAAAAAGCTGAGAGTCCTCGATGCCGGTATCAGATGCTACCGTGAGGTGTGCGAGGATGAGGACGCGATCGACATAAAAGACCTTGCTGTCACGGGACGTGATCTGATGGATGAAAAGGGATATAAAAGCGGACCGGAGATAGGAAGGGAGCTAAAGCGGCTGTTGGAGCTTGTCCTGGATGATCCGGCTCTTAATACCAGAGAGAAGCTGCTGGCTCTGACAAAAGAACCCTGACTGTCAGCTGCTGTTCACGGCTGTCACACAAAAGCGTCAGTGTTCTTGACAATCCGCGACAATAATGATACAATTAGTTCAATATAATGCCATATGCGGGGAGGTACAACAACATGGAAGAATTTCTCTCTGATGATGATTTGAATGAACTGATCGCAGAGGATCCCGATGGACTTGCGGGAGAGCTCGAGATCGAAGGGATGGATGAGGCGATGGAGATGAGTGCGTCAAACCGCCGCTACGAAGAGATCATCAAGAAGCATTCGGAGCCAAAATAGTCATGGTCACGAAGAAGGTAAAAAATAAAAAAGATGGCGTCAGCGCCCCGGTGAAGTTTTTTTTCACGTTGGGGGTACTGGCGGTTCTTTTATTTATCGGATTTTTTTTCTATGCAGGGACCAACTACAATCCGGAGGCAGTGGTCGATGAGTATGTAAAAAGCTTTCTCGCAAAAAGTCCGTCAAGGATATTCAATACATTGGATCTCAAAACATCTGAGTTTATAAATCCGGACAGGCTTGAAAGCTTTTTGGATGAGCGCGCCGACTTCAAGAAGATAACCTCATATTCACTGGTCAGGCTTTCTGAGACAGATGAGGAATGTAAATATACCGTAAACTATATGATGGGGCGCTTGCAAAGCCCCTTTTCCCAGACTCTTACGCTCAAAAAAAGAGAGGAAAAGGTCTTTTTATTTTTTGAAAGATGGTATATAGACGGATCAGACCTGATAGCAAAAAACATCACCATCAGGATCCCTCTGCATGCGCGGTTGAAGCTTGACGACATGAAACTTGGAAGAGAATATCTGAGGCGTGAGACAGAGACTACGTCAGATTATGAGATAGGTGATCTTTTTATCGGTGATCATGAGATAACGGTTGAGCTTGACGGGTTTGAGCCATTTGAAAAAAGCTTTGCCATAGAAGCCCAGGACTATTACAATGAGCCGGTGTATGTGATCATGCCAAGCCAGTTGGAGCCTGATGAAAAAAGCAAAAATACCGTAATTGGATTAAACGAAAAAATAACAAAAATTCTGTATGAGGATATGCTCACGAGACGCCCGTATGATTATTTTCTTGAAGAGGTCATGGTCGAGGCTTCCGAGGCGGAGAAATACAGAAAAGAATACGACCTTATGTGCGAGCTAAACATCGAGACCGAGAATCATCTGATGAGTGTGGATTTCAGGTCTTTTTCCTCCGGGGCAAAGTCAACGATAGCTACTGATGACTGCTATGCCATGCAGGTCGATACGGTGGCGACATATGATGCCGGCTCTACCGTTGTTACGGATGATGTACCGGAGCGTAAGCTCAGGCGCGGCATGATAAAATATAAGACCGTGTTTCATTACAGTGACGGACAGTGGCGGCTGTACTCCTCGGAGCTGTTTGGAAATTTCATAAAGTATGACAAAGAATAACAGACAAAATCCTTGCTATGAGGGGGTGTATGTGTTACAATGAAGGATAGTCGTATGAGATATGCAGTCTTTTTTATAACGGCATTGATCAGCCTGTCTCTGATCAGCGGATGTTCTGGAAAAAAGCAGACACCGACCGCAGCTCCGAATGCGGAGGTCACATATGATGAGGGAGCGGATCTCACCGGCGTTTTGAAGGAGGTCTACGCTGATGGCGAGATGGTGAGCTTCTTCAATCCCGTGACGGAGACCGAGGAGACCTTTTTGTATTCATCAGCTACGTCCATACAGAGTCCGGGCGGGATGGAGCTGACTATGGATCAGGTAAGCCCCGGAGAGGTATTTGATCTGTATTTGGATGATACCGGACACAAGCTCGATATGATGGCAATGAAGTCCGACATCATCGAGGCGGAGGAGACGAGACTGTCAGTTGATCCCGATGCCCATATCATGACTGTGGACGGAGTGAACTACCGGTATTCGGATGCCTGTGTGGTTCTCTCGGACGACAAGCAGATCGATCCCATGGAGATCACCTCTATGGATGAGGTGACTTTCCGCGGAACCAAGGGTCTTGTATATTCCGTTATCGTTACCAGAGGACACGGGTATTTGCAGCCCATGGAATATACAGATTTTGTCGGGGGTACCGTCACTATTGAGGGAGAGTCGATACTGCCTGTCACGGAAGGGATGCTTATTACTGTTCCGGAG
>JAGBOK010000099.1 GCA_017633905.1 Eubacterium sp.
CTCTCTCACTCTCACGGTCGATCCTGATCCCATACGCCTTGAATCCAAAATCATCCTCATCCAGAGAAAGGCTTAAAACTATACCCTTCTCCGTGTTATACTGTGCCCTCTGATACGGAGTATCAAAAATAAAATTCCCGAGTGAATAAAAAATAGCCTTCTTTTTTCTCTCCTCTCCCGTTTTATCGCATCCGCCATCATCACCGGCATATCCCGATCCACTTATGATCTCATAATTCATCGGAACGTGGGGATGATGGCACACTATGATATCTGCACCCATATCCAGATATTTCAGATACCTGTCTCTGGTATATGGTGACGGAAGCGACGTGAATTCCTCACCGCCATGTGAAACTATGATACACCAGCGGCAGGTCTTTTTGATCTCATTGATGGTATCCCCTATCACGTCAAGCTCAGCCCAGTTGAGGCATCCGCCCTTGTCCTCTCCTGCCGGCTTGCAGCCTCTCTGATATCCTACTGCAAACATCCCGATGCCGCCTGCCTCATCAAATATTACCGGTCTTGCCGCTTCCGTCACATTCATTCCCACGCCAAGAGTCCTGACTCCGGCTCTTTTTGCCTCATCAAGAGATGCTCTGAGCCCCGCTTCACCGGCATCCATGATATGATTGTTACACAGGTTCCAGACATCAGCCTTTAGCCTGTCAAATACCAAAACAGCAGCCGGATCGATCGTATGCATCAGCCTCATCTCTCTTGCGCTTACGAGCTTTGCCGAAGCACTGTCGATGAGAGGTCCCTCAACATTTATGATGACATGGTCTGACGCTCTCATCACATCCAGAATCTCTTTTGCTACAAGCTCATCATCCTCCCATCTGTTCTCCATAAAATGATCGAACCCTATATCTCCCGTAAATGTTAACACTGTACTATCCTTCATATGCTGCTCCTATCTCATATTCTATACTGTTTCAGCAGTATTGACCGTCTTTCCCGGGGAATCGCTTCCCGTCACGAAAAAATATCTCCAACTGTCTGTTGAATTTTTTTCTGAAATATAGTAAAGTATATCATAGAATTTGAGATCCGTAAAGAAAAAGCATGGTGTCAAACACCCGGTTTCTGACCAGTACAAAATCTCAGGAGGTTATCCAATATGAAAAAAAGAGTTCTTCTGTCCGCTGTTTTGGCTATAGCAATGTTTTTTTCCGGACTTTCCGTACCACTTGAACAGCCTTTGGCAGCTGTTGCAAAAACATCACTTGATGCAGGCACTGTCAGTGTAAACACTATTCTTAAGAATACCAAGACCATAAAAACACTTTCTGCCTCAAACACTTCTCCCGGGAAGGCAAAGACCAAATACCAGAAAATGATCGCCCTGAAAAAAAAATATCCCGAAGGAACTCCCTGGGACAACGACAACGTATATGAGTGGCATGCGTTTGAATCAGACGGGATCATATATGAGATGCACGGGTGCGCTGCCTTTGCCGCGATCCTCTCTGATGCCGCTTTCGGCAAGAACGCAAAGACAAAACAGATCAATAAACCCAAAGCCTCCAAAGTCAAAGTCGGAGATATACTTCGTATCAATGATGACACGCATTCAGTCATAGTCCTAAAGGTAAAAAAGGATCACTGGGTAATAGCTGAGGGAAACTACAACTCATCAGTCCACTGGAACAGGAAATTGCCAAAGGATACCATAATCGACTACCTGTACAGGAGAAAATAATCATTAGAAAACACTTTTTTCAGCATTTTTTAAGACCGGAACAGGCTCCGGTCTTATTTTTTTACAATTCACGGATTCTCTGAATGTGGAGTGACAGCCGCGGATAGTAACTTTTTTAGCAATATGACATTTGTCATATCAACATCTGACTCTCTTCACTTGAAAAAACACCCCATATATCATAAGCTTAATCCATAACACGCTGCTTCGGACACGATCAACTCAGTGTCCGACACAACAAACGGAGGTTCACTATGGAAAACACAGTTGTAAAGATCAAAGATCTTGTAAAGCGCTACGATGAGCTGATCGCTCTCGACCATCTGAACTTAGAAATTGAAGAAGGCGAGATCTTCGGACTGTTGGGTCCCAACGGCTCGGGCAAGACCACCACGATCAGCTGCCTGCTCTCCCTGCTCTCATACGACAAGGGAGAGATCGAGATCTTCGGAAAACCGATGACGCCGACCAGCTATGATATCAAAAAGGACATCGGCATCATCATGCAAAATGTTGCAGTATTTGATGAGCTTACGGTCTATGAGAACATCGACTGTTTCTGTGGCCTCTACATACGGGACAAGGCGCTGAGAAAAAAATATGTCGATGATGCAATAGAGTTTGTAGGGCTTAACGACTTCACGAAGTTCAGACCGAAAAAACTGTCCGGAGGTCTTCTCAGACGCCTGAACATTGCCTGCGGGATCGCCCACAAGCCAAAGCTTATCATACTTGACGAGCCAACAGTGGCAGTAGATCCGCAAAGCCGCAATCACATTCTCGAGGGGATCGTAAATCTGAACCGTGATGGCGCGACCGTTATCTACACCTCCCACTATATGGAGGAGGTCGAGCAGATCTGTTCAAAAATCGCCATCATCGACGGCGGCAAAAAAATCGCCGAGGGAACCAAGGACGAGTTAAAGAGAATGATCAAGAATACGGAAACCATCTCCATCGAAACGGATGAGCCTTCTGAAAGCATCATAAACGAGATCAGGACACTGCCCCACGTCTATGATGTTTCATACGGCAACAAAAAGCTCACCATAAACTGCTCCGGCGGCAAGCACAATCTGACAAGGGTATTGAACCTCCTGCAGGAAAAGGACATCCACTTCGGCAGAGTCTTCTCAGAGCTTCCCACGCTCAATGACGTATTCTTGGAGATCACCGGCAAGGAGCTCAGGGACAAAAACGAAGAAACCGAAGCTGATACCGCGTCAAACAGGAAAAAAAGATAGGGAGGAGCCTTATGTTTTTTCATAATCTAAAATACGAAGTCATGGTCTCACTCAGAGCCAGGGATCTGATCATATGGCTCATGCTGTTTCCTATCGTATTGGGCACTTTTTTCAAGATCGCCTTCGGAAACATCTATGAGAAAGAGAACCTGTTCAAAACAATAGATACTGCCGTTGTCATGAACGTAGAAAACGAAACCTTCAGACAGGTAGTAAAAAATATTGAGGCTTCTGAAAAGCCGCTGTTAAAAGCCGTCTATACCGATGAGAAAACCGCGGAGCAAAAGCTAAAGGACGGTGAAGTCAAGGGCATTATATATGTATCGGATGATCTGAGCCTGAGTGTCGCCTCCAACGACATGGAATCAACAATACTAAAAAAGTTTCTTGAAAACTACAAGGCAAATGAAAGTGTGATACTCGATACCATAGCTGTAAATCCGGAGAATATTGAAAAGGTGACAGGAGCACTCTCAGCGGACATAAAGGTGACGTCAAACATCCCTCTTACCAACGGAAACACCGATTTTTTTATAACTTATTTTTACAATCTGATAGCCATGGTGGCAATGTTCGGTTCCGTGACCGGTATACATATCGCAATAGAGAATCAGGGAAATCTCTCACCTCTCGGTGCGAGAAGATGCTGCTCTCCCACCCCGAAGTTTACAACACTCTTTGCGGGTCTGGTGGGAAGCTATCTGGCACAGACTGTCTGCATAATACTCTGCATCACCTTTGAGGTGCTGGTATTGGGGATCGACTATGGATCCAGACTCCCTCTTGTTTTCATCGCAGGGATACTTGGAGGGATCACCGGAGTTTCGTTTGGATTTTTCGTAGGCTCCATATCCAACCTTGGGACCAATGCCAAGATAGGTATTTCCATGGCAGTCTCCATGGTCATGTGTTTTTTGAGCGGACTGATGCTCGGCGATATCAAGCCCATCATAGAGAAAAATGCTCCGATCGTCAATGATCTGAATCCGGCAGCAATAATATCTGACAGTATTTATTACCTGAATGTCGATGATGATCTTGGCAGATTTTATTTCAAGCTATTTTCCATGATCATATTAAGTATGATATTTGTATTTCTTGGCTTTTTACTTACAAGAAAAAAGAAATACGCAAGTCTTTGAACCACTTGTACCGTATTTTTAGCTACCGGGAGGAAGAAACATGCAGATCTTTAAACTATTCTTAAAAATATTTAAAAGTCACATTCCAACCACCATGATCTATGTGACCGTATTTTTTGCCTTGGCGATCCCGATGTCAAAAGTCGGTGCTGACCAGACCTCCTTCAAGGAAAAAAGCATCAGCCTGTGCATTTACGATGAGGATAATACAGAGGCGAGCAGAAAGCTTATTGATTACCTTGGAAAAAAGAACAGGATAATAGAAAAAAAATATGAAATAAAAGAGCTTACTGATATGCTCTATTACAACCAGATCGGATATGCATTTGTCATAAAAAAAGGATATTCCGACAGACTGTCTGACACTGCGGACAAAAATGATTCCGACTCGGAAAACTCTTTATCGGAGGAACCCTTTTTTGAAAACTACAAGATGCATGAGTTCTATGCCACTGAGATGATGGAGCAGACACTGAACGAATACATAAGCATGGTGCGGGCTTATACCATTGCCGGCAATCCTCTCATGGATGCTATCAAAAAAACAGAAGCCACACTGAGTAATGATATAGAGGTGACCTACAAAAATTTCGACTCGGTCAACACCGTAGAAGACTTCCCTGAAAGCATTTCGTTTTATTTCAGATATCTGCCTTATATTTTTATCTCGATATTTGTAAATGTGCTGTGTCCGATCCTGCTAACATTCAGAAAAAAAGACCTTAAACACAGAGTTGCCTGTTCATCCGCGACACAGTCATCCATCAATATACAGACATTCTTTGGAAGCTCTGTCATAGTTCTGGGAATATGGCTCTTGTTCGCTGTGGGCGGAGTATTCATGATGGGACGGATGTATCACGGCATAGCATGGATAGGACTGCTCAACAGCCTGATATTTGCGCTTATATCCGCAATGATAGCCCTGCTTGTGACAGCGTTTGAACCGGGCGAATCCGTGATCAGCATGATAACCCAGATCATTGGTCTTGGCATGTGCTTCCTGTGCGGAGTATTCGTACCACAGACTATGTTGGGAGACGGTGTACTTGCAGCCGCAAGATTTCTCCCTGCCTACTGGTACATCAGAGCCACCGACTCCCTCTCCGGCAGTACGCAGTACGATTCCGGTGATATCTGGATGTGCCTTGCCATCGAGGTCGGATTTTTGATCCTTCTCACACTGGCAACGATCCTTGTGACCGCGAGAAAGCCCTCTGCCCCAAAAGCAAAACATGTCTTGTAAAAAACCAAATATTGTGATATTATATAGGGAAAAACACAGACAGGGGGCTTCTCATGAATATAAAAAACATAAACAGAAAAATCATCATCACACTCATCTCAGCCATGGTGCTCTCATGCGCCAACCCACAGACATATTCCATGAAAATGAGTGCAGCGTCAAAGAAGCCTTCACTGTCAAAAACCATCGGGAATTTCAACATCGGACAAAAAAGAACCGTCAAGATCAAGGGTGTAGGAACCAAGCTGATAAAAAGAATCAAAATAACATCCCTTGACAAAAAAATAGTAAAGGCAAAAAAAACATCAAAAAAATCCTTTACCGTAACCGCCAAATCATACGGTTCCGTAACGGTAAGGGTAAAACTGAAACTGAAAAAAGCCATAAATAAGAAAAAAGCATACACGCTCACATATGTGGCAAATGTCATGGATCCCACGGTATATACGGAAGCGCCGGATTATCCCGCATATTCTGCGATCCCTACGGTTCCTGCCATACAAACGCCCACTGCATCAGCGACCTTGCCTCCTGATACCGTGACCGTCACATCCCTTGCAGAGCTTGAAGCGGCGCTTAAAGACGCGAATGCAAAAAAGAACGGCACAGTATCCCTCGTTACCAAAGAGACGGATAAATACGAGATCTCAGCCGGCACTTATTCAAATGTGTCCCTGATCGTTGACGCACCGAATGCCACTATCACCAACGGCGGGACGTTCAAATCCATCGTCATCAAATCAATAGCATCAAACACCTGGTACGAGAAGGGCAATAAAAACTCAATAATCGTTGACAACACATCAGCAGTGCATATCGTACTTCAATCCGGAGGTACGCTGTCTGCGGTTACTTTCAAGGGAACATCCACTGCGCAAAATCTCATAGAGATCCTGTCAGGCACCCTTTCATCGTTAAATATCGCCGGCAAAGAACCCGTAAAGGTAGTAGTAAAGGGATCTGCAACATTATCACACCTGATCGTAGATTCACAGGATACTAATGTATCAGTCAATGCCTCGGAATCAGGCAGGATCACGACAATTGATGCCAAACAGGGAGCTCTTGGCATAGAGGCTTTGGGCTCCTCCACCGTTTCCAGAGTAAATGTCGCAGGCACATCCAGGGTCACTCTCACCGGAAACACCAAAAACGCTCCGCTTGTTGATATCACTGCCGCCAAGTCCGGAGCAAAGCTGATCATCGATCCCGATGTGAACGCAGTCACCGTAAATATCAACAAAAACGATGCCGCAACACAAAAAAACATTATCGAGGACAGGTCAGGCATTGCAAATGTGGTAGAGGTAGTACCCGGGCAGACATCAACTGCCAGTCCGAATCCGAGTGCCACACCGATCAAATACTCGGTAAGCGCTGCAAAACCTGCTCACGGAACGCTCTCGGTATCACCCTCTGTTGCCGCAGCCGGCTCCAAGGTAACGATCAGGGTAACACCTGATTCCGGATACAAGCTCCGTGATCTCTACTATACATACAACAATAAATCCGTAAACCTTACAGAGCTGAGCTTTACCATGCCATCGGCAAATGTTACCGTACACGCTTCGTTTACAGAGGGATCATCTTCATCCTCCACTCCTACCACAACTCCTGTGAGCGCCATTGCAAAGGCAGCCGATGTGATCGACAGGCTTGACAGGAGCAGATCCTTTACCGGGATCTTTGTTGAGGGAAATACTGAAGCTCTCAGAATAACAGCCCTGCAAAACAAGCTGAAGGATGTTCTCACGGCATACGGAGTCTCCGGAGTGAGTGTCGGAAACAACATAAGACTTATCAGCTCATTGAATGTAGCCGACGTGATACTTAGCGACACCTCGACCGGAGAGTCCAAAAAAGTAACGATCACCGCGACATTTATCGATACGACGGCAAAAGTAAAGATCTCGGGAAGTGTCCTTGCCGGCAACACGGGGCTTACGGATCTGAGCGGGATAGTGATCCATCTGTACAACAATTCCTCGACCCTGACTACAGAGATAGGAAATGCCGTGACAGACGCGAACGGTTCGTACACTATTGCAGGCGCTACGGTAAACAGAACATATATTGCAAAAATAGAAACAGATACCACCGAAAGAAAGTATTTTGAGACACTGAAAACAATATCTGTCGACTACGGAAACGTGACGGATGCCGATATCACGCTCTCCGGCAGACCTGTAAATCTTGATATCAGGGCACTCACATACGCTGAAATAGAAAAGATCACTGATCCGAATCATGGCGGTGCAGAGCATGTCTCAGAAACAAACATCGCCAGAAAAGACAGCTATAATCAAAGCAGGATCGATGCCATCACCAAGGACTCTGCCATGTCCTATACTATCAGCATCAAGGGTGGTGTTGAAACCTTACAGACCTTTGCATCATCTGACAGCTCGCAGGGCAGCGCGGCATGGATCGGACTGAAAGTCACGGTATTAGATTCGGATGTGCCGCTTACGAGCGTGGGGTGGAATGTACCCGCAGACTCCTCAGCATGGGGACCATATCTTTTCTCCCAAGCTGAGATTGATGAAGCGAACTCTCTTGGTATCACGGGTGATAAGACCTTTATCCTATGGATAAAAGCAGACAATGTGGCAGCAAACGGCTACAGCAGAAAGATCGGCTGCACGGTGAACGGATATGTTACGGGAAATCTCACCCTGACGATACGGACAGCAGCATAAGCATCAAAAATGGAAGATCAACTGCATCCTGCCCGCTCACTCCGGCGATCAGTACAGCAGCATAAGCATCGTAAACACGGTGGAAATATAACTATGTCAGATAATAAACGTATCATAGAAGCAATAGCCGTACTCCTGCTTTGTCTGATGGGCATCAGCCTGTCAGATGACTTTGTTATGCCGGTCATTGTATTTCTCATCGCGACAGGGGCGGCAAGCATCACCCAGATCACGGCAAACAAATATATCTCATATGCGATCATAATACTTATGAGTCTTTTGTGCGGCTGGATACCGCTTTTGTTTAACATGCTGCCTCTCCTTGTCTATGTCGCTCTTGATAAGAAAAAATGGTATCTCACTCTCCCGTCTCTCTTGACATTTAGAAATACAGGAGCTGATTTTTTTTCGGGAGATTCTTTTTTTTCTGCATACATAGGACCTTCTCTTGTCCCTGCACAATACATGTTTGCGATCCTTGGCTCCATAGTTGCAACGATCATATATATCAGGGTCTCGGGCACCAGTGAGAACAATCAAAAGCTAAGGAGCTTAAGAGACAAGATCGCCGGGATCAACGAACAGCTCTATGAGAAAAATGCGAGGCTCGTTGAGGCACAGGATCATGAGATCGAGCTTGCCACTCTCAATGAAAGGAACCGGATTGCAAGAGAGATACATGACAATGTCGGACATATGCTGACCAGATCCATACTTCAGGCAGGGGCACTCGAGATCGCAAATAAAGACGAAAATCTAAAAGAACCTATATCTGAACTAAAAGCCACACTGAATCTGGCTATGGATAATGTCAGGGCGAGTGTACATGACCTGCACGACGAGTCGATCAATCTAAAAGCCGTGATCGAAGAGAGTGTAGTGCCGGCAAGGGAGCATTTCTTTGTTACTGTTGATTATGGTCTTGATACTGATATACCCGGTTATATCAAAACCGGCTTTGCGGGTATCATCAAAGAGAGCGTATCCAACGCGATCAGGCATTCTGACGGGGACAGACTGAATATATGCCTAAAGGAGCTTCCGGGGTCTTATTCACTTGAAGTGTCCGACAACGGCTCACCCGCGGAGATCTCGCACACAGGCATCGGTCTTGACAACATGAGAGAAAGAACCAGAGAAATGAAGGGCAGGATCCGGTTTGACAGTACGGACAGGGGCTTTATGGTAAGTGTCACTGTTCCGAGATGAGGAGTACATATATGAAAATAGTTGTTATTGATGATGACAGGCTTGTAGCGCTCTCATTAAAAACAATACTTGAAAATGCGTCAGATATTGAGGTCACTGCCATGGGACAGTCGGGCGAGGAAGCCATCTCCCTCTACAGGGAGCACCACCCCGATGTTATACTCATGGATATCCGCATGAACGGTATGACGGGTCTTGATGCCGGTGTTGAGATAAGGCGTGAATTTCCCGAGGCAAAAATATTGTTTCTCACCACCTTCCTTGACGACGAATACATCATCAAAGCACTTAATATCGGTGCCCGAGGCTATATACTCAAACAGGACTATGAGGGTATCGCGCCCGCACTCGGAGCCGTCATGAACGGTCAGTCTGTATTTGGCGATACCGTCATGGAAAAACTCCCTGAGCTTGTAGGTGAGAAAAATGAATTCGACTTCGCTTCGGCAGGGATCTCGGACAAGGAAAAAGATATCATCGAAGCCGTCGCAGAAGGTCTTAATAACAAAGAAATAGCCGGCAAGCTTTTTTTGAGCGAGGGAACGGTCAGAAACTATATCAGCACCCTCCTTGACAAATTGGAGCTCAGGGATCGCACACAGCTTGCCGTGTTTTACTACACCAGGATCCGCCCCTGATGATAAACAGCCTTGGAGTGACAGCCTCCCCCGCCCTAAAAAATACTTGCAACAACACATGTTCTGGTATATAATGAATGCATGTGTTTCGAGTCATGTCAAATGACTCACGGGAGTAGACAAACAGTGCAGCATTTTCTGCGTATCCTTCCGCAAAGCAACAGAATTATACAGTAATTCAACGTTGCATTATTTGAATATGCCGCACCGGATCAGGAGGATTATCACATGAGAACTATCAAGGCTAAAATCATCGCATCGTTTCTTTTGTGCTCACTTCTCTCCGCCGCTATCGTCGGTGTGATCAGCATCGTCAACTCAGTCAGAGTCGCCGGAACGGATGCTGAGAATCTTATGAAAGTGACTCTCGGAGAGCAGTCCGAGAAAACGACCGCACTCATCCAAAAGATCGAACAATCGGTCAACACTCTTGCAAACGTTGTTACGGATCAGCTCGACAAGAATTCATTTCTTTCCGATAAAACATATGCCGACAAGCTCACAAAGGAAGTGGAACAGACAACCTTTGCCTGTGCTGAAAACACTGACGGAGCTATTACGGCATATATCAGATACAATCCGGAATATTCCTCACCAACGTCCGGAATATTTTTATCAAGGAATTCAACCTCAGATCCCTTTGACAGCATACCCCCTACGGATTTTTCGCAGTACGATCCTTCTGATGCAGAGCATGTAGGCTGGTACTATATTCCCGTTCAAAACGGTGCTCCGATATGGATGGATCCCTATCTCAACGCAAATATAAATGTATACATGATCTCCTATGTCGTACCTATCTATATGGATGACGGTACATCCATCGGTATAGTCGGTATGGATATTGATTTTGAACAGTTCTCATCCCTTATATCCGAGATGAGCATATACGACTCCGGCAAGGCATTTCTTCTCAACACATCAGGAAATGTACTCTCAGATAGTGTACTGGAGACAG
>JAGBOK010000100.1 GCA_017633905.1 Eubacterium sp.
CAACCTGTCCCGTGCCTCCGCACTGACCGCAGGTTATGGGTTGTGTACCCGGCTTGCAGCCGTTGCCGCCGCATTTCTTGCACTCTGTCTTGGACGGTATCTCGACCTCTTTTTCGGTGCCAAAGCATGCCTCCTCGAATGAGATCCTCACCTGCGTGCGAAGGTTTGCACCTTTTTGGGGAGCATTCGGATCAGCAGATCGTCTGCTCCTTCCAAAGCCTCCGCCAAACAGATCTCCGAAGATATCCCCGAAGCTTCCGAAGATATCGTCCATATTCATATTGAACCCGCCGCCTCCGGCTCCGTCAAATGCAGCATGTCCAAACTGATCATACTGACGTCTCTTGTCGGGGTCTGAAAGAACAGCATAGGCTTCGGATGCCTCCTTGAATTTTGCCTCTGCTTCCTTGTCCCCGGGATTGGTGTCCGGGTGATATTTCTTGGCGAGCACACGATATGCTTTTTTCAGCGCGGCGTCGTCGGCGTTTTTATCGACACCGAGAACCTCGTAATAATCGCGCTTGTCAGCCATGATTATTCCTCCTAAATGCTGTAGTCCTGCTCTGCGCCCGGCTGTCCGCGGAGACTCGGACGCTTTCCGCGTCCTCGTTCGCGGTCACCCGTCTATCCCGACATACGCATGAGAGTCCATCGGGATGCAAGCATCCCATGTACTCTCATACGCTGTCGGCGCAGAGCAGTCTTAGACTTCGCGGAAGTCTGCGTCTACTACATCGTCGTCATTATTTGATCCTGCAGAGCCATCTGAACCGGTCTGAGCGCCCATATTGCTCATATCCGGACCCGCAGCTCCTGCTGCTCCGCCCTGCATCTGCTCATACATCTTGGAGAATACAGCCTGTGAGCTGTTCATCAGAGATTCCTTGGCAGCCTTCAGCTCATCGATATCGGAATCTGACATATTCTCTGCCGTGGTGCGCTCGAGTATGGCTTTTACCTTGTCGATCTCTGCCTGAACCTTGTCCTTTTCTGCCTGGTCAACCTTGTCTCCGACCTCGTTCAGTGCCTTCTCTGTCTGGAATACCATAGAGTCAGCCTCGTTGCGGGCATCAATGCCCTCCTTGCGTTTCTTGTCCTGAGCCTCGAACTCAGCTGCCTCCTTGACAGCTCTGTTGATCTCGTCATCACTCATGTTAGATCCTGCAGTTATGGTGATGTGCTGTTCCTTGCCAGTTCCCAAGTCCTTTGCCGATACGTTTACTATTCCGTTCGCATCGATATCAAATGTAACCTCGATCTGCGGAGTTCCTCTCATGGCAGGCGGGATACCGTCGAGCCTGAACTGACCGAGTGATTTGTTGTCCCTTGCAAACTGCCTCTCACCCTGTACCACGTTGATGTCAACGGCGGTCTGGTTGTCAGCTGCAGTCGAGAAGATCTGGCTCTTCTTGGCAGGGATCGTTGTATTTCTCTCAATAAGCCTTGTAGCTATACCGCCCATAGTCTCGATAGAAAGAGAAAGCGGTGTGACATCAAGCAGCAGTATGTCTCCGGCTCCTGCATCACCGGCGAGCTTACCACCCTGAATAGAAGCTCCGAGTGCCACGCACTCATCCGGGTTGAGTGATTTGTTCGGCTCATGACCTGTGAGCTGTTTTACCTTGTCCTGTACTGCCGGGATACGAGTTGAACCGCCGACAAGCAGCACCTTGCCAAGCTCTGATGCCGTGATTCCCGCATCTTTTAGGGCATTTTGAACCGGTGTTGCGGTGCGCTCAACAAGATCTGCCGTCAGTTCATCGAACTTAGCCCTTGTCAGGTTCATATCAAAGTGCTTTGGTCCCTCCTGTGTAGCAGTGATGAACGGAAGGTTTATATTGGTCGTCGTGGAAGCGGAAAGCTCTTTCTTTGCTTTCTCTGCCGCTTCCTTCAAACGCTGCATTGCCATCTTATCTGTAGAAAGGTCTACACCCTCCTGATTCTTGAACTCGGATACCATATAGTTGACAAGCTTGTTATCGAAGTCATCACCACCGAGGCGGTTATCACCTGATGTTGAAAGAACCTCAATAACTCCGTCACCGATCTCTATGATGGAAACATCAAATGTACCGCCACCGAGGTCATATACCATGATCTTTTGCTCGCCCTCGTCGTCAAGACCGTATGCAAGAGCAGCTGCCGTAGGCTCGTTGATGATACGCTTTACATCAAGTCCCGCGATCTTGCCGGCATCCTTGGTAGCCTGACGCTGGGCATCGTTGAAATATGCGGGCACAGTGATGACTGCCTCTGTAACCTTTTCGCCGCCGAGGTAATTCTCAGCGTCACCTTTGAGCTTCTGCAGGATCATCGCTGATATCTCCTGCGGTGAATACTTCTTGTCATCAATTGTTGCCTTGTAATCGGTACCCATCTCTCTTTTTATCGATGAGATGGTCTTCTCGGCATTTGTCACTGCCTGACGCTTTGCCGGCTCACCTATGAGCCTCTCTCCGTCCTTTGTAAATGCCACGATGGACGGTGTCGTCCTTGATCCCTCTGCGTTCGCGATAACAACGGGCTTTCCACCCTCCATGAACTCAACGCAGCTGTTTGTTGTTCATAAGTCAATTCCAATGATCTTTCCCATAATGATCACCCTCCTGTTTTCTTATGGATAGTAGCTTCAGTAAATAATCCCATGTGGAAATATCTACTATAAGTTGTTTACTGTGGTTACTTTATTGTTAAGGATAAATGGTATATCCTGTTGCGCTAATTGAGAACCTTCACCATTGAATATCTGACTACGGTATCTTTGTACATGTAGCCCTTCTGCAGCTCCTCAACGACCTGATTCTGTACATCCGAATCATCCTCATCGTGCATAACAGCCTGATGGAGGTTCGGATCAAAATCCTTGCCCAGAGCCTCTATCGGAGTGACGCCCATCTCACTAAATGATGTCATGAGCTGCTTGTAAACCGCAATGATCCCTGTCGCAAACGGCGATCCTTTTTCTTCATCAGATAACCCTGCTATACCTCTTTCAAGGTTATCTACGACCGGAAGTATCTTCTCTACCACGGTTCTTGCACCCATATCAAATCTCGCTTCTTTTTCTTTCTCGGAGCGGTTTCTGAAATTCTCGAACTCTGCAAGATTCCTAAGAAGCCTGTCGTTAAGTTCAGCTATCTTCTCATCCCTTGGATCCTTCTTAGGTTTCTTTTTCTTGCGGCTTTTCTTGTCCTGCTTTCCCTCATCCCCAGGTTCATCAGAAGACTCATCGCCTGCAGAAGCTCCACCGTCTGCCTGTGGGTCTGCATCGTCGTCAGCTCTCTCTCCTGCAGTGTCCTCTGTTCTTTCACCGCTTCCATCTTCTGCTGCATCGACACCACCTGCCTTTCCTGCTGAGGTTTCCTGATCGCTTCCTTCATCTGTTTTGCTTCCATCTGCATCCCCCTGATCATTTGATGCCTCGCTGCCGGTCTCATCTCTCATATCATCCGTCTGCTCCGATACATCAGCAGCATTCGACGGATCCTCACCGGACTGTACCTTTCTTTGCATCTCAGATGCCTTCATGACCTCAGATCCCTTCACCTCTATCATAACTGCTTCCTCCTATTTATCATCCTTCCCCGGACTTGTCCGGGAGCACTTTTTCTTTATTCTTAAAAATATCATCCAATTGCTGCATACAGTTTTCAAGTGTTCCGACGACTCTCTCATAATCCATTCTTTTGGGCCCTACGATCCCGATCCTTCCGTAGACGCCCTCTTCTATGCGGTACGTTGCCGTCACGACCGAACAGTCCTTCATGCTTTCGATCGGTGACTCATCACCGATATATACCTGTATATCATGGCCTGTCGGTTCGTCCGCGGGAACATCGTTTGCCCATGCAGAGAGCATTTGTTTTTCCTCAAAGGTGGATAGCAGCCCTTCCATTTTCTCCTTGTCCATGAGCTCGGGATACTTTAGGATATTGGTCGCCCCCGAGGTGTATATCTCACCTTCATCATCTGACATGGTCTGCGCTATGACATCAATGACCGCTCCGGCAAGCTCCTCATATTCCCCTGCCTGCGCTCTTATCTTGCTTGCAAGCGCTATGGAGATCTCATTTACATCCATTCCGTTTAGTGCGGTATTGAGTAAAAAATTCAACTGCGCGAGATCCGCATCCGATATCTCTGTCACCAGATCGATAAACTTGTTGTTCACATGGTTGTTTCCCGATACGATGAGCAGTAAAAGCTGCATATCCCCCGTGCGGGAAATCTGGATGAACTTGATCTTTCTATGTGTGGACTTCGGCTTTGTCACCATTGATGTGTAATTGGTGTTCTGCGCAAGGAGCTTTGCGACCTGTTTTAAGAGAAGGTCTATCTTGTCCTCCCTCTCGAGCAGAAGATCCTGTATCTCAGCGACCTCCTTGTCCTTGGTCGTGAGGATCTCATCTACATACATCCTGTATGCCATGTCTGAGGGGATGCGCCCCGCCGATGTGTGCGGCTGTAATATATACCCCATCTCCTCGAGATCAGCCATCTCATTTCTGATAGTCGCCGAGCTTAGGTTAAGGTCAGAGTACTTGGATACGGTTCTCGATCCAACCGGCTCACCGGTCTCCATATAGGTGCGGATGATCGCTTCGAGAATCTTTTTCTTTCTCTCTGTCAGCTCCATATCCATGCTTCACCTCTCCATATACACACATCAGATTTAGTCGTTAGCACTCACTCCCTTCGAGTGCTAATCATACTCTACCACCACTTTTGAGAAATGTCAACCATTTTTTATAGAAAAATCTAAAAACCGCTCAATTGACATAGACACACGGCTCGGGTATAATTAAGGAAACGCTTTAATCAGCGTTTCCTTAATAAAAAAATCGGAGAAACCAAATGATAGAAATATACCCTTATTATTATGAAAGCTTCCGTTGCATAGCCGACAAATGCGAGGATTCATGCTGCGCCGGCTGGGAAATAGATATTGATGATGACAGCTATGAGAAATATATGTCTGTAGGCGATGCCATAGGTGAGAAGCTAAAAGCCTCTATCCGTACATACGGCACTTCATCCTGTGATGACACGGTGACCGACGATGATATGATATGTGGATCCATGTCTGATTCTTCATCCAGCGATGACACGATGACCGACGGTGATATGGATGAATGTCTGTCGGAGCAAAAGCCTTATGAGAAGCACGGCTTTATACTAAGCGATGATATGAGGTGTCCTTTTCTCGATGAAAAAGGGCTGTGCGAGCTCTACAGAGAGCTTGGTGAAGCTTCACTATGTGAGGTGTGTACCAATACTCCCAGAAACTTCCTTGAATTCATGGCTGAAAAAGCTTGCACAACCTCACAAACCTCAAAGCCGGGATTTTCTGAGAGCTCTGCTATGCAGGGCGGTATCTGTGTGCGTCAGATATCCGTCAGCATCAGTTGTCCCGAGGCTGCAAGACTTCTCTTTGAATCCCCCGAAAAAGTTTATTTTATAGAAAAAGAAACCTCTGACGAACCCATGTATGAGATGGATGAATCAGAATCAGCTCTCGGAGGATTTTTATTGGAAAAACAAAAAGAAGCAATAGAAATTCTTGGTGACAGAGAAAAAAGCCTGCACGAGAGGATCGCCATGTTCATGGCACACGCAGAAAAGGTACAAAACAGATTAAATCTTATATCAGCCGGCGATATCTCTGATATAGATATATCCGGTGATACGATATCAGATAGCCTGTCAGCTGGCGCTGATCCCGATGTGCCCGCATCCGGCTCTCAGCCATCAGATGAGCAGGAGTTAGGAAATTACCCATATTTCCCGGATAACTACACATCATTTCTAAGGCGTATGGAGATATTCTCCGGACTTGCAAGCATAGGAAAACCCTGGTCAGACATAATTACAGCTTTATATGAAGATTTTGTTGATGCAAAGACAGAAACTGCCGATATAAATAACACAGTCTCTGACCATGCGGCTGCGGCGGGACGCTATAAGTCCGCCATCCATGCCCTGTATACTCATATGGAAGCAGCAGGCAGGATGTATGAATACGAGCACCTTTTGGTTTATTACGCGTTTCTTTTGCTATGCCGCGCCATAGACGACTATGACTACCTGACAAGGGCAAAGCTGGTAGTTGCAAGCTTTGAGATGAACAGAGATATGGATGCGGTCATTTTTTATAGAAAAAAAGAGTTTGATCCACATGACAGAC
The DNA here is from genome assembly GCA_017633905.1 of Eubacterium sp. Lineage (GTDB taxonomy): Bacteria > Bacillota > Clostridia > Lachnospirales > Lachnospiraceae > Eubacterium_F. Next base: position 6,185 of record JAGBOK010000100.1, read on the forward strand.
AGGTGAATTCAAGGATATATGCCAGAGAAATAGAACACTCTGAAGAAAATCTGGCAGATCTTAGTGAAGAGCTGATGTTTTCTAACTGACAAAACGTTACTGTATCATGGTGTCTGAAAATATTTATTTAAGCAAACGCTTTACTATGTAAGTCTGCCGCTTTAGACAGATTCTCATGGAAATTACAGGTGATATTGTATGGCTATAGCAGGAAGCAATCTGATCCAAAATAACGGTCCCGGAAGCGGCGGTGTGCAGCAGTCCGGTCGTGTCAAGACCTACCGCCAGGGCAGTACCACGCTCTCGCTGCAGGAAGGTCAGACCATCAAGGGAGTCGTGAGTGATGTTCACGGTCAAAAGATCACTCTTGATATGGGGGACGGAAAGTCGTTTACCGGTGAGCTCGAGGACGCGGGGATGTACTCCATCGGACAAAAGGCAGGCTTTAAAGTTGAGAGCCTTGAAGACAACAGAATTATTCTAAAGGCATTTGGTGACAACTATCTGCTCGGTATGGACGATACAGTGGATGAGGCTTTGGAGGCTGCCTTGCTTCCAAAGTCTGACAGAAATATAGACATTGTCCAGTCACTCCTTGAAAACGGCAGATCCATCTCCAAGGAGAGCATAATGAATGCAATTCGTCTGACATCTAAGTTCCCGGATGTCGGGGTAAATGCCGTAATTACGATGGACAGACTCGGGATGAAAATGACCGAAGAATCTGTCAGACAATTTGAGCAGTACCAGAACAGATCACACCAGCTCCTGTACAAGATGGATGCGCTCACAGACGGGATATCCGATATGCTAAGCTCTATAGGAGAAAAGGTCCCAAGACTTGCCTCACAGGTCGGAACAGAGCTCATCAGACTTGCGCTCGATGCCGACCCCTCACTTGAAGAGACTGCTCTTCTTCACGAGAGGACCCTGCCGGGGGAATCCGAGATCCCGACTTTTTTTGATGCTGCCGGTAAACCTGTCCCCTCAGATACTCTTCTGCGCCTTGCAGGCGAGGAGGGCGCAGAGCTTGCTCTTACGGATGCAGACGGAAACCCCGTGAACATATCCGAGGCTTTGAAAAAGCTTGGGGAGGCTTCACCCGAATTTGCTGCAAGACTTTCCGAGGCAGCGCAGGATGAGAAAGCTCCCTCTGCCATAACGGATGCCGAAAGCATGCTGTTTGCCTCTCAGGCTACAGACGAGACAGAGGCTCAGGCAGAACAGCAGACCTCGGCCTTTGGCCGTATGAGAGAGATGTTTAACAGCATAACCGACTCGGCAGCAGGCGCTATCCGTAATGCCGTGACAAGTTCCGGAATATCGAACGACTTTCGCACTCCGTTTATACATGAACAGATAGGCTATTCTCTCTCCCCGGATGAAAGAGCTTCTTTTTCTGAACTGCTCAGAGAATACCCGGTTTCAGATGAATTGAAAAAAGCGGTCAGTGAAGGAACAGCCACTACAAGGGAGCTTCTTGGTGAATTGCAGAAACAACTCCCGGGATTGTCAGACGAATTGGCGGGAAAGCTGATATCTAACAAAAGCTTTCAACACATCATCAAATCTCAATTTATGACCAACTGGACTCTTTCCCCAGACGAGATGAAAGAGGATGGAGCCATGCAGAAGGTGTACGAGAAGATGAATACACAATTCGGTGCATTGGAACATTTCTCGGAGACTACTCTTGGCAAGGATCTTTTCCATAACATGTCTGAGACTGCAAGAGACATGAATCAGAATCTTGATTTTATGAAAATGATGAACGACACGTTCCAGTATATGCAGCTCCCAATCAAGCTGCAAAATCAGAATGCTCACGGTGATCTCTACGTCATGACGAGAAAGGAAGCACTAAAGAAAAACCCTAACAAGCTTAAAGCAGTGCTTCACTTGGAGCTTGAACATCTTGGTACTCTCGATATACATATCACCAAAGAAAATACGGCAGTGACCGCTGCTTTTTATACCGACAACAAGAGTACGGAAGGGCTCTTCAGAAAGAACATGGATATGCTGAAGGATGCGATCAACGAGCAGGGATTCGCATTCCAGGGAACGATGAATCCCAAGGAAAAGGATGTGGATGTAGTAAAGGATTTCCTCGCCGCCGAAGCGCCGGTGGGGGATATGAAGCGGTATAGCTTCGACTTGCGCGCATAGGCTGCAGCCGTGGATAGCAGGCTGCTCCCAGCAACGAGCTATGACGAATAAAACAGAGGATGTGCATGAGAGCAAGCTCTCAGCACATCCTCTGTTTTTAATTCGCATAGCTCGTTGCTAACGCGTCACTTTGCGTAGTCTATAACTCTTGATTCTCTGATGATATTTACTTTGATGGTTCCCGGGTACTGGAGCTCGTCCTCGATTCTCTTGGACATTTCCCTCGCCATGATCACCATTTCATCATCTGATATCTTGTCAGGCTCAACGATCACTCGAACCTCTCTACCTGCCTGAATAGCAAAAGATTTATCAACACCTTCAAAACTGTTTGCAACCTCTTCGAGCTGCTTGAGACGATTGGTGTAGGTCTCCATCGTCTCTCTGCGCGCGCCCGGTCTTGCAGCCGATATCGCATCCGCTGCCTGCACAAGCACCGCTATAATACTCTCAGCCTCCACATCCTCGTGGTGAGCCTCTACTGCATTTACAATGAGCGGAGTTTCTTTGTACTTGCGGCACAGATCTGCTCCGATCTGCACATGTGTACCCTCCATCTCCTGATCGACAGACTTGCCGATATCATGCAAAAGACCTGCTCTTTTGGCAGTGCGAACATCAGCTCCTACCTCAGCCGCCAACAGCCCACACAGCTGCGCGACCTCGATAGAATGCTTGAGCGCATTCTGACCAAAGCTGGTGCGGTATTTCATCCTTCCAAGCAATCTGACTAACTCCGGATGTATGCCATGCACCCCAACCTCGAGAG
>JAGBOK010000014.1 GCA_017633905.1 Eubacterium sp.
AGAGACTTACTCAAACTCCGGAAGCAAAAAGGGAGTAGAGAGCGGATCGAGAAACCGCAAACGTGACAAAGGAAAAAACGGCAATAACTGAGAAACATATGTTTTTTGATCATTAGGTTGAGAAATTAACGTGGGAGAAAAATACCGTAGTGTTTTTCTCCCACAGTTATTAAAGGAGAATCCGGAAGATGCCACGAGGTATGCGAAAGCAAAAGAGATTAAAAAAACGTCTTTTGAATCAGAAGCCGCAGGTTCGATACGAGTGGCTTCTAAAGCTTAAAGATGCGACCGGGTGTATTCTTTTACCGGAAGAAAAGTATAGGATCTATCTGAGACTTGAAGATGAGTTTGGTGAGCTTGCGGATTTAGATGAGGATGAAGCTCAGGGATTCAGCGAGTTTGACATATGCGAAGAGCTTTCTGAGGAATGTGGGAGGATAGCAAGGGAACTGAAAAAAGACCTTCCCGATGAGATCGCGGAATATTCCCGCACGGAAATGATGAGTGCGTACAGGCGGCAGGAGGCTGACAGAGAGGCATCCGGAGGAAATGGCATAGCGAGGTGGATCATCCTTGGTATCGCCGTTCTTGCCGTCGCCTTTTTAGTATGCTACAAGATCCCCGCAACAAGAGCCGTGATCGGTGACATAGGAAAGGTCCTCGGTTTCAACAGCTTTGCCATCAAGAGCTACAGGGTCGCGGGAGATATATCCGATGGGTGGAGCAAAGCTGCAGAGCTTGAAAGGCAGATTATAGAAGGCGCAGACATAGGCGCCAGGGTCAAGCTTGGCAGGGTGTCATGGATCGTACTAAAGCACAGTGCGGACAGGACGCTCCTTATTTCGGAGGAAGTGATAAAAGACCGCGCTTTTCAGAAGGATGCCGGAGATGTTTCATGGGAGGATAGCAGTCTCAGAGAGTATTTAAACGGAAAATATCTGAACAGGATCCTGTATAAAAGCGAACATGAACTGATAAGTGAAACGGAGCTTACCAGTGTTGCAGGCTCCACAGATCCCTCGAAGGCAGGCTCTGAGGCAAAGACTACGGATCTTGTATTTATTCCCAACGAAGATGATGTTTTTGATTATGAAGATATACTTGGAACAATGATCAACAATTTAAGACTCAGGGATGCCGGACTAAATCCCGATACAACTGCTTTTGTCTCTGCTGAGGGAGACATCGTGGATGAGGGGTATCCGGCAGATATACCGGGGTGCTATATCAGACCTATGCTCTGGGTCGCTTCAAAATGAGATGACAGTGTGGTCAATGTGAACGGATAGCAGTTTGCAAGCCGTTATTTGACCTGTCACTCCACACAGGTTCAGTTAGGAGGGATGCCATGGATACAGTATCGATCAAGAAGTTTGTAGAACATCTGGGACTTACTGTCATGACCTGTCATGACAAGCTCGATGAGATTTTGATCACGCAGTCTGACATCAACAGACCTGCGCTGCAGCTGGCGGGTTTTTTTGATTATTTTGATCATCACAGGGTTCAGATCATCGGTCAGGTCGAGTACACATATATGGAAAAACAGGGCGTGGAAAAAAGCGCCGAGATGATCGCGCAGATCATGTCTTACAAGGTCCCGTGCATTGTTTTTTGCAGGGATATACCTGTTGACAAGGCTTTTTTGGAGCTTTCAGAGAAGCAGGGCGTTCCGATACTCGGTACCAGGGCGGATACATCCTCGTTTTCTGCTGAGGTGACCAGGTGGCTTCGTGTAGAGCTTGCGCCAATGATAAGCATACACGGAGTGTTGGTCGATATCTTCGGTGAAGGGATACTGCTTACAGGAGAGAGCGGGATAGGTAAATCAGAGGTTGCCATAGAGCTGATACACCGCGGTCATCGTCTGGTATCGGATGATGTGGTGGAGATCAGAAAGGTCAGTGATGAGACACTGATCGGACAGGCACCTGATATTACGAGGCATTTTATTGAGCTTAGGGGTATAGGTATCATTGATGCAAAGACCTTGTTCGGTGTGGAGAGTGTCAAGGATACCATGACCATAGATCTTGTGTTACAGCTCGAGGAGTGGAAAAGGGAAAAAGAATACGACAGGATGGGACTTGAAGATAACTACATCACATACCTCGGAAACAAGGTTCCCACACATTACATCCCGATCAGACCGGGGCGTAATGTGGCGATTATCTGTGAGTCGGCAGCTGTCAACTTCCGCCAGAAGAAGATGGGGTACAACGCGGCGGCAGAGCTGTACAGGCGTCTTGCCAACAATATGGGCAGGGGTTTTCTCGGGGAGAATGATTAAACGGCCATATCAGTTTTACTGATACCACTATAAATAAAAGTGGCCGTTTAATCATAGCCTCCGGCGGATGCGCAGATAAGCGAGACGGAAATCTTTGATTTCCGTGGTCGAGCTTAGGCAACGACGAATTGCATAGGAAGGGTGCTTCGCACCCGCAATTCTCGCGCGAGTCTGCCGCGAAGCGGTAGACTTATATAAAAAACATACAGGAGGGATATTCATGAGCAGTTATTATATAGGTGTGGATCTCGGAGGCACTACGGTTAAAATGGGGCTTTTTACCGATGCGGGGGAGCTTTCGGAGAAATGGGAGATCCCGACACGCACCGAGGAGAATGGCAGATTTATCCTGCCTGATATAGCACATAGCATAGAGGACAAAAAAAATGAAAAAAAGATAGAGATCGCCGGTATCGGAATGGGAGTTCCGGGACCCGTGACAGACGACGGTGTGGTCTTGAAATGCGCCAACCTCGGATGGGGTGTTTTTTCCGCAAAGGATGAGATGACCTCCATCACCGGCATAGAGAATGTCAAGATAGCCAATGATGCCAATATCGCTGCTCTCGGAGAGATGTGGAAGGGCGGCGGACGAGGCTTTGATTCAATAGTAATGGTGACTCTGGGTACAGGAGTCGGCGGCGGTGTCATCATCAGGGGCAGGATCCTCACCGGCTCCATGGGAGCAGGCGGTGAGATCGGTCATATCAAGGTAAAGCATGATGAGACTGAGAGCTGCAACTGCGGAGGCAAGGGTTGTCTTGAACAGTATGCATCCGCAACCGGTGTCGTGAGGATAGCCAAGAACCATCTCCATCCGGGGAGCGAGAAGCTTGAAGATTCGTGTCTTGCCGGTACCGAGATAACAGCCAAGGCGGTATTTGACGGTGCGAAGGCAGGAGATACCTACTGCAAGGATGTTGTTGAAGAATTCGGAAGGATGCTTGGTTTTGGACTGGCAAATGTAGCCCAGGTGGTCGATCCGGATGCGTTCGTGATCGGCGGCGGCGTATCAAGAGCCGGAGAAATAATCATCGATGTGACCAGGCGTTATTACAATGATCATGTGATGTTTGCGCTCCAGAACAAGGAATTTCGTCTTGCTGAGCTCGGAAATGATGCCGGGATTTACGGTGCAGTGAAGCTGGTCATAGAGTAACACTTGACCGGGCAGGGTGAGGTATATACATGGTTATTAGAGAAAAGGAGCCCATGGCGTCCCATACCACCTTCAGAGTCGGAGGTCCGGCTCTGTACTATCTGATACCTGAGGACAGCTCGGAGATAGGGGATGCTCTTGGGTTTGCACAAGAGAGGGAGCTTCCCTTCATGATAGTGGGGAATGGCTCCAATCTGCTTTTTTCTGACAGCGGCTATCAGGGTGTAGTGATAGAGATAGGAGAAAATATAGCAGAGCTTACTATTGCTTCGCAGGGCAGAGTGTGTGTTGGAGCGGGCATGAGGCTTTCCGTGATGGCGGGCAGGCTTGCCGCAGAGGGGCTTGCGGGATTTGAGTTTGCAGCAGGCATCCCCGGCACGGTCGGAGGTGCCGTCACTATGAACGCCGGTGCATACGGGGGTGAGATAGGTGACTGCCTGAAAGAGGTCACGGTGATGAGTCCGGGAGGCGAGAGGATGACTCTTGGCGCAGATGAGCTCGAGCTGTCCTACAGACACTCAATACTGCAGGACGGGGAGTTGATAGTCCTTGACGGAACATTTGAGTTTGAGAGCGGAGATCCTGATGAGATCAGGGAGAAAATAAAGGAGCTCAACTCAAAGCGCAGAGAAAAACAGCCGCTTGACTTTCCATCTGCCGGTTCTACGTTCAAAAGACCTGAGGGGTATTTTGCGGGAAAACTCATTGAGGATGCAGGGCTCAGGGGCTTTAGCATCGGAGGCGCGATGGTCAGCGACAAGCACTGCGGGTTCATAGTCAACAAAGGTGAGGCTACGGCGGATGATATCTTTTCTCTTATAGAGCATGTCAGGAGGATAGTGAAGGAGACTTCAGGGGTAGAGTTGGAGCCTGAGGTGAAGCTGATAGGGGATTTTACAAAATGAGTGGTATCTGTTATATTTTCGGAGCAGGGGAGAGGTCGGAAGCAGACATTACCCTGGATCCGGATGATCTTGTGATAGCGGCTGACGGTGGCTTTGACTATCTCGAGGAGATAGGGCTTCGGGCTGATATAGTCCTTGGAGACTTTGATTCGGTCATATCGTATGATCTGCCCTCGGACGCCATGAGATATCCGAGAGACAAGGACGATACCGATATGTCGTTGGCTGTGAAGCTGGGGCTAAGCAAGGGATATACCGAATTTGTCATTTATGGGGGTCTCGGAGGCAGGCTCGATCATACCATAGCAAATATACAGCTTTTGATATATTTATCCAAGAACAATGCGTCGGGAACGCTCTATGCCGGTGATTATGCCGTAAAGGCAGTGAATGGGGGCAGTATAGTGCTTGGCAAGGATTCCTCATTCAATGTTGCCGGAAATATCTGCTCCGTTTTCTCGCTTGACAGGCATTGTCACAATGTTACGATTCAGGGGCTTAAATACGAGGTGACCGGTGAGGACTGGTACAACCACATACCCAAGGGTGTGAGCAATGAGTTTACGGGCAGGAGAGCTGTGATCTCATGTACGAAAGGGTCGATAGCGGTGTTGTGGTATCGGAGCAGGTGAATATTCAGTGTTAAAATAAATAAGTGGATTGGAGGTTTGGATATAATGAGTGAGAATAAGAAGAACGAGGTTCCTGAGGGGGCGCCCGAGGGATGCACAACCAATTGCTCGACCTGTGGGGCGAATTGTCCGAGCAGAAAGGATCCCGCAGATCTGATCGCGTCACCGCATGAGGGCAGCACCATAAAGAACATGATAGGTGTCATCAGCGGCAAGGGAGGCGTAGGCAAGAGTGCGGTCACAGAGCTTCTTGCGACCAGGTTCGCTGCCATGGGGAATCATGTAGGGATCCTCGATGCGGATATCACGGGACCATCGATCCCAAAGGCGTTTGGTGTGACTGAGAGGGCTACCGGAGATGAGACGACCATATTCCCGGTGACAACAGGCAAGCTTGGTATAGATTTGATGAGTATCAATCTGCTTCTTGAAAATGCGACTGATCCGGTGGTATGGAGAGGACCTGTCATAGCCGGTACCGTCAAGCAGTTCTATACAGATGTATTGTGGAAGGATATTGATTATCTTTTTGTTGATATGCCGCCGGGAACTGGTGATGTAGCGCTCACCGTGTTCCAGAGTATTCCTCTTGACGGTATTGTGGTTGTAACTACACCGCAGGATCTGGTTTCAATGATAGTAGAAAAAGCTATCAAGATGGCGGGACTTTTAAATGTTCCGATACTTGGTCTCATAGAGAACATGAGTTATCTGCGCTGTCCTGATTGTGGCAGGAAGATAGAAGTTTTTGGGAAGAGCAAACTTGATGAGGTGGCTGCACAGTATGATCTTCCGGTGCTTACCCATCTTCCGATGGAGCCGGGTCTCTCATCTGCCGTGGATGAGGGAAGGATAGAGTATTATTCGGATCCGGAGGTTTTGACTGCGATAGATGAGGCAGTGGGTCAGCTTCGCTAAGCTGTACCCCTATACATAAGGGATAGAGCACGGAGCGCAGCGAAGTGTGGAGATCCCGCATACGGCGGAGTGACAGCCGTGGACATTAAACCGATAAACGGAGGTAGTTATGAGACTGGTGATGGTCAGCGGTCTGAGCGGTGCAGGCAAGAGCTCAGTGATGAAGATACTGGAGGATGACGGTTATTATTGTGTTGACAATCTTCCGGGGTCGCTGATATCAACTTTTCTACAACTGGCGAATGACTCTGTCGAGCCCAGGGACAGGATAGCCATAGGACTCGATATCAGGGGGATAGAGTTCTCCGGCTCCGAGAAAAAGACAGAGGCGGTCACAAGCATTATCCACGATGTCAGTGAGTTCAAGAAGAACGGGTACACGATAGAGACGATATTCCTCGAAGCTTCTGACGAGGTTCTGATAAAGAGATACAAAGAGACCAGGCGCATTCATCCGCTTTCCCGCATGGATACATCAGTAGAAAGATTTGGTGAGAGGGTCGGAGACGCGATCGCAGAGGAGAGGATGCTGCTGCAGCCCATCAAAGAGGCAGCGGATGTTGTTCTGGACACATCTTCACTGCTTGTCAGGGATCTAAAGCAGGAAATAGACAGGATCTACACCAGTGGAATGCCGTATTCAAACTTTTATCTTACGTTTGTTTCCTTCGGGTACAAATACGGGATACCCACCGATGCCGATCTGGTCTTCGATGTCAGATTCCTGCCGAATCCTTACTACGTTGAGGAGCTGAAGGCTCTCACCGGTGACGACAAAGAGGTCTCAGAATATGTAATGAGTTCGGATACGGCTGTAGAATTTATGAAAAGGCTCACCTCCATGATCGATTTTCTCATACCGAATTACAGGATTGAGGGCAAGACGGGACTCGTCATAGCGGTCGGATGTACGGGAGGTAAACACAGATCAGTCACTCTCACCAATGCTCTGTATGATGTTTACAGGGAGAGCAGATACGGCTGCAAGAAATACCATAGAGATATTGACAAGGACAGAGTGCGAAAAGCCGGCGACCTACAACGGTAGAATACAATTTCTCGCAGCACGGCTGACAGTCCGGCATGAGAGTGCCGTATGTCACGCGGCAGCCTGCGGTTCAGGCGGTGAAAAATTATGTCAGAAATAAAAACAGCTCATAAGGAGTATGCTTCGTTTGCGGCAGAGGTCAGGGCTGAGCTTGCAGATCATATCTCAAAGGCAGGTCATTGCAGAAGGGCAGAGCTTCGGGCTTTTTTTGAGAGCTGCATGGACGAAGAGCAATATTTCATATCAGATGAAAGCTTGACAATCATAGAAAAATGTAATAGCCTTGTAGAGAAGGAGTACCATATAAAGCCTGAGATCGAGAAAAAACACCATACATATACTCTTTCAGTTTCAGGGATGTCGAGGATAAAAAAAAGTCTGGGCGCTGATGAGGTTTTGGAGAGAACGTGCTGCAAAAAAGCGTATCTGAGGGGCTGGTTTCTCTCATCAGGCACGGTTACGGATCCCGAAGGTCATTATCACTTGGAGATCGTTACCCGCAAAGAGGATCAGGCAGAGCGGATCAGGGCGATCCTGAAGGAATTTGACATAAGTGCAAAGCTCACACACAGGAAGAACCGTCCTGTCGTCTATCTGAAGGAGGGACAAAAGGTAGTCGATTTTTTGAATATAGTTGGTGCCCATGTAGCGCTGATGGAGTTTGAGAACGCGAGGATCGTCAAGGAGGTCAGGGGCAAGGTCAACCGTATTGTGAATTGCGAGACCGCCAATATCAAAAAGACCATATCCGCATCGAGCAGACAGGTTTCTGATATAGAATTACTCATGAGCTCATCTAAATATGATGATCTGTCTGAGAGCCTGAAGGAGATCGCGCAGCTCAGGTTAGATCATCCCGATGCGACTCTTGCGGAGCTTGGTCAGATGCTTGACCCGCCTATAGCCAAGTCAGCAGTCAATCACAGGATGAGAAGACTTATAGAGGCGGCAGGGCAGATCAGATGAGAAAGATCAGTTGAGAAAGGAAATATATAAAATGATTAATAAGAGTATTATCTATGTTGACAAGAAAAATCCCGAGCGTGTCGTACCGCTGTTAGTTCAGACTGCGAGCAGATATGACAGCAGTATAACATTCACAAGAAGAGAAAAGACAGCCAATGTCAAGAGCATTATGGGGATGTTAAACTTCGGACTGATCTCCGGGGAACCGATAGAGGTGCAGATCGACGGGGAGGATGAAAAGGAAGCAATGGAGCAGATAGAAAGCTTCCTGACGGCATCAAAGCTTTCGGAGGAATGACTGATGGAATTTGCTCATCTGCACGCTCATACCGGGTACAGCATGCTTGATGGCGCCTGCAATGTGGAGGAGCTTGTCAGACGCACGGCAGAACTTGGAATGAAGCATCTTGCTATCACGGATCACGGCAATATGTTTGGCGTGATCCATTTTTATAATGCCTGCATTTCGGCAGGCGTTCATCCTGTCATAGGCTGTGAGGTCTACGTTGCCCCTACGACAAGATTTGACAAGGAAAAAAGCGAAGAACACGAGCGCTACAATCATCTGATATTGCTTTGTGAGAACAATACCGGTTATAAAAACCTGATGAAGCTGGTGACGCTCGGTTATACGGAAGGGTATTATTACAAGCCTCGTATAGACTATGAGCTTATGGAAAAATACCATGAGGGTCTGATATGCTGCAGCGCATGTATAGCTGGCATCATTCCGATGTATCTGAGAAGAGGTCTTTATGAGGAGGCAAAGGCCGAGGCTTTGAGGTTCGAGAGGATATTCGGACGGGGGAACTTTTTTTTAGAGCTTCAGGATCACGGGATGCCCGAGCAAAAGACCGTAAATCAGGGGCTGATGAGACTTCACGCAGAGCTTGGGATCGAGCTCATAGCAACCAACGATGTACATTATATCAATGAGGAGGATGCTGAGGCTCACGATGCGCTGATATGCGTACAGACGGGCAAGCTTGTCACTGATACCGACAGGATGAGATATGAGCCGAGGCAGTTTTTTCTAAAAAGCCCTGAGCAGATGGCAGAGATATTTACATATGCTCCGGAGGCGATATCAAATACGGTCAAGATCGCAGAGCGCTGCAATGTTGAGATAGAGTTTGGCACATACAAGATACCGAAGTTTGATGTTCCCGATGGAAAGAACGCGGCAGATTATCTCAGGGAGCTGTGTTTTGACGGACTGAAAAAAAGATACGGAGACTGCGCAGAGCTTCACAGGGAACAGCTCGAGAAGGAACTGAATGTCATCGAATCGATGGGCTTTGTCGAGTATTTCCTCATTGTATGGGATTTTATCAGATATGCGAGAGAAAATGGGATACCCGTAGGACCGGGACGAGGCTCGGCGGTGGGCTCTTTGGTATCATATTGTCTGTGGATCACTGATCTTGTAGACCCGGTCAAGTACCAGCTGATCTTCGAGCGTTTTCTAAACCCGGAGCGTGTATCCATGCCTGATATAGATACCGACTTTGAGCCGGAGGGAAGAGAAGATGTCATACGGTATGTCAGGGAGAAATACGGCGCTGACCATGTCTCGCAGATCGTCGCGATAGGAACGCTGCAGGCAAGAGCCGTAGTCTCTGATGTGGCAAGAGTGTATGGACTGTCTCCGCAGTTTGTCAAGCAGGTCACAAAGCTCATACCGCAGAGCGTTCCCCTAAAGGATGGACTTAAACTCAGTCCTGATTTTAGGGAGATATATGATTCGGATCTCAGGATAAAAAAGGTTGTGGATATAGGCATGCGCCTTGAAGGTCTGCCAAGACATATCACCAAGCATGCCGCGGGAGTTTTGATCGCTCCCGAGCCCGTGCTTAACTTCGTACCGCTTGCCGTAATGCCTGATGAGGAGGCTGTGGTCACAGAGTACGAGGCGCCGTTACTCGAAAAACAGGGGCTTTTGAAGATGGACTTTCTGGGGCTTAGAACACTGAGTGTCATCAGGGATGCCGCAGAGGGAAATATCGAGGATATAAATGCAATCAGATTTGATGATCCAAAGCCCTTTGAGCTGATATCATCAGGAAAGACATCCGGGATATTCCAGCTTGAGAGTGAGGGCATGACAAACTTCATGAAGAGGCTGCGTCCGGACTGCATAGAGGATCTGATCGCGGGGATATCTTTGTACAGACCCGGTCCCATGGACTTCATTCCGCAGTATCTTGAAGGCAAAAAAAATAAAGACAACGTAACCTATGAGACTCCGGAGTTGGAGCCCATCTTAAGTCCGACATACGGCTGTATGGTCTA
>JAGBOK010000101.1 GCA_017633905.1 Eubacterium sp.
TAAGAACCTTCCTACCAGAAACCAGTTATTTTTGATAGGAAAACAATTGTTTCTCACAGACGGACAAACCATAAAAAAGATAAATATAAAGACAGGCAAGCTAAAAAAAGTAAAGATAAAAATGCCGTATATCGAATCTGTTGATGAATCAAGCATTGCAGTCTCATCTAACAAACTCTATATCTATGGCTACAGGTATGATAAAAATTACAATAAAACTTATGTGTTATACAGATTCACATATACAAAGAAAAAAAACACATTCAAAATACAAAATCTGAGCAAGGCAGTAAAGACCGCATTTGGCTCAGAACCCGGTGATGCCGTGATCACAACCGTATCAGGAGGTATCGCCATTATAGGACCTGTTGTAAAAACCAATGGCTACAGGCAGGATACGCATATACTTAAGGATAATAAAAAGAAGATCAGTACCATAGCACGCACATCCTGCTATCACAAGGTGTTTAACCCTGTTGCTGTATATAGTAAAGGTCTTTTATATGTTCTTGGAGTAAACGATACTGAAAGCGACGGAGCATTCTTCAGATCGACGAAGCTATGAGGACTGCCATGAAGCCCTGCATATACTAAAGTATCTAAAATGATGCAGTCTTCAGCTCAATGAAACTAAAAGGATTCTGTCAGGTCTACAGGAGGGATAAACATGTCGGTTATTATAAAAAAGCTGAGACCCGCAGTGGTCTGCGCATGTGCTTTCGGTCTTGCGGTATCCGGACTGTCAGCGGATACAGACGCACTTGCGGCAAAAAAGCCGTCAATAAGTAAAAAGATTCTGACAATGAAGGTCGGACAGAAGAAAACCCTGAAGCTGAAAAACATAACAAAAAAACAGTCGGGCAGGGTAAAATGGTCTTCATTCAGGGAAAATGTAGCGACGGTAAACAAAAAGGGTGTTGTCAGAGCCAAAAGCTCGGGACAGACGACGATCAGCGCAAGATATAAAAAGAAAACATATACCTGCAAGGTCACAGTAAAGAATGAGTATACGCTGAACACAAGCTATTTAGACAGTCAGCTTGAAAAAAACTCCAAAGCATATGATAACGGATTTGCCGGGGTATCACTAAAGCTCTCCATGTTTACGGGAGATACCGCAATCCCGAGTGGCGGCTCTGCGCTTGAAAAGGCTCTCGCCGAGATGGGCTATGACAGATTTGTCTTTAATGATTATTACAGGGTGCCGACGTCGGATCACTCCATGGCTGTATCCTGCGCGGCAAAGACCATAGGAGAGGGAGCGGACCGGTTCACGGCGATCGTGATACTGCCAAGGAGCAGAAACTACGGTAACGAGTGGGTATCGAATTTTACCATGGGAGATGGGACGGACACTCCGGATCACAAGGGGTTCTCGGACTCTGCCCGTATAGTTTCGGATTTTCTGAACAAATATATCACTGACATCGGCATAAACGGACATGTCAAATTCTGGATCGCCGGTCAGAGCAGGGGAGCCGCTGTAGGAAATCTCCTTGCCAAGCGGCTCGCTGATGCGGAGATCACGCTTCCTGCCGGTATAAGCTATGAAAGGAGTGATATATACGCATATCTCTTTGCTACTCCGGGAGCTGCTTATGCGGGTATCGGTACAAACAGGCAGGATCTGAAGACCGGATATGAATTCATACACAATGTATTGTTTTATTCGGATGTTGTTCCTTTGATGCCTCCGGAGCAGTTGGGCTTTGGCATATACGGACAGATATTAAGACCTGATGAGAGCAGTGAAAAAAAAGAGGATATGTTAGCTCTCCTAAAGGACGGTTATCCGAATGTTTATACCATATACGAAGGGATGGATACAGGGGGTCATACAGCAGAGGAAGATCTGACCAAGGCAAGAGAGATCACTTCCCAAATGGCTGAGCTTGTTGGTGACAGGAAAGAATTTGATGCGAAATGGAAGAATATCTATCTTTACGCGGTTTCAAAATTTCTGACACCGATAGATGGTCTTCCGGCTCTGACTGCTGATGAGAGCATGAGGATGATATCACTTTTAGCCGTGATCGGAACTGATGCAGGGGACATGATCTCACTGCTTAAGGATCATCATCCGGAGGTCGAATTTGCATGGCTGTGTGTACAGTAAGGAGAGATCATTGAAAAAAATATTGTTGACAGGCTGCAACGGACAGCTTGGAAGAGCGCTTCGGGCTGAGTATGGAGACACCGCGGATTTTATTCTCACGGATGTCGCGGATCAGACGGGCATCAAAAAACTTGATATATCGAAAACAGATGATGTGATGGCGATGGTGAGACAGACAGAGCCATCGGTTATCATCAATTGTGCGGCATATACGAACGTAGACGGGTGTGAGACAGATACGGATAACGCTTACAGAGCCAATGCGATAGGCCCCAAAAACCTCGCCGTCGCTGCTGAGGAGACAGGCGCGAAGCTAATACACATCAGCACGGATTATGTGTTTCCGGGGACAGATCCCGATCCTTTGACCGAGTTTGATGAGCCGGGTCCCATCAGTGCTTACGGAAGGACAAAATATGCCGGCGAGGTCTTTGTCAGGGAGTTTTCAAGAAGGTGGTTCATCATCCGCACGACATGGCTGTATGGAGACGGGAGGAATTTTGTAAAAACAATGCTCTCACTCTCTGAGACCCACGATGAGGTGAGTGTTGTATGTGATCAGTTCGGCTCTCCCACCTCGGCATCAGACCTTGCCGGAGTGATACGTTATTTAGAGGGAACAGACAACTACGGACTGTTTCATGCCACATGTGAGGGCAGCACCAACTGGGCTGATTTTGCAGAGCTTATTTTTTCTCTGGCGAAAAAAAACGTCAGGGTAAACCATGTGACCAGCAAAAAATACAAGGAGCTAAATCCGGCATCTGCGGATCGCCCGGCTTTTTCTATTCTTGACAATTATATGCTCAGACTGACAGGTGATTACAGGATGCTTGACTGGCATGACGCAATAGAACAATATATGAAGGATGGTAGAGTATGAGAACTTATCTTGTAACAGGAGGCGCCGGATTTATCGGATCCAATTATATTCACTATATGTTTCGTGAATATGGTGATGAGATTCGGATCATCAATGTCGATGTACTGACATATGCGGGGAACCTTGAGAACCTCAAAGATATAGCGGACAGGGACAACTATACTTTTATAAGGGCAGATATCACTGACAGAGAAGCAATAGAAAAAATATTTATGGAAAACGATATTGACAGAGTGGTTCATTTTGCCGCCGAGAGTCATGTTGACAGATCCATAAGAGATCCCGAGGTATTTGTAAGGACTAATGTCGTGGGAACCGCTATCATGCTGAATGCGGCAAAAAAAGCGTGGGAGAACCCCGATGGGACCTTCAAGGAGGGCAAGAGATTTTTGCATGTATCAACAGATGAGGTATACGGGTCTCTTCCGGATGATGATACGAGCTATTTCTATGAGACAACGCCGTATAGCCCTCA
>JAGBOK010000102.1 GCA_017633905.1 Eubacterium sp.
AATCTTTACTCCATATCCTGTAATATTTCATCAAAGTATATGCTTGAAACTTCATCTGACATACAAACCAGAGAAGTAATTGAAAAATGCGTTGAAGAATTAGACAACTAAAAAATGGGACGTATATACGTCCCCTTGTCTGAACCATACAGATAGTATTATCTCTTTGAGAACTGCGGAGCACGTCTTGCCTTTTTGAGTCCGTATTTCTTACGCTCCTTCTCTCTTGAATCTCTGGTAAGAAAACCTGCTTTCTTGAGCGCGGGGCGGAACTCCTCATCTGCCTTGTTGAGCGCTCTGGCGATACCGTGACGAATCGCTCCTGCCTGTCCGGTGAACCCACCGCCATGAACATTGACCTTGATATCATACTTGTCAGCCGTACCTGTAACCTCCAAGGGCTGACGAACGATGATCTTCAGCGTTTCAAGACCAAAATAGTCATCCATATCTTTTTTATTAATGGTCACCTTGCCTGTCCCCGGTGTCATATAAACACGAGCTATTGAGGACTTTCTCCTGCCGGTGCCATAAAATGTAGTAGCTGCCATGTTATCTCTCCTTTCTTATCAAATCTCAAGTGCTTCCGGCTTCTGTGCCGCATGCTCATGCTCCGGTCCTGCATAGACGTGAAGCTTCTTGAGCATCTGACGTCCGAGCTTTCCTTTCGGGAGCATTCCCTTGACTGCGTGAGTGATAACATACTCCGGCTTCTTGATAAGCATATCACGAAGAGTAGTCTCCTTCATCCCTCCCACATAATCCGAGTGATGATAGTATACTTTCTGATCAAGCTTCTTGCCGGTAGTAGCAACCTTTTCTGCATTAACAATGATGACATAATCACCTGTGTCGATAAACGGTGTATAGATCGGCTTTTTCTTGCCTCTCAGGATATTTGCAACCTCTGATGAGAGACGACCGAGAGTCTTGCCCTCAGCATCGATCACATACCACTTGCGTTCTACGTCGGATGCCTTTGCAACATAAGTTTTCATCCTTCGTTTCCTCCTAATGTATCTTGCAAACTCTCATGGGAAATGTCCGAAACCCACTGTTTGCTGCTGATTTTGAAGTTCCGGTCACCGGGGCAATGGCTCCCGAAAATTCAGTCACGAAGCATATTATAGTACAAACAGCTTTTTCTGTCAATAAAAAAGTAAAAAAAGTTGTACAATACCGTACACATTTATTTACTTAAAAACCCTTTTTATCAGCTGTTCTCTTTTTTCAGCAGGCGTTCCGTCAAGTTCAAGCTTTCCGTATATCCTGTTTATATACTGCTTGACGGTGCCCTCACTCAGAAAAAGAGCATGCGATATATCTTTATTTTTCTTCCCTTCCGCGATCAAGAGGGCGACCCTTAACTCCTGTCCGGTGAGCTCCTTCAAAGCTTCGGGGATGGTATGTATCATTTTATCATTCTCACGGTTCTCCCTGTATCTTATCGTCCATTCGGATACATTCTCCCCTAATTGTTTTTCCAAATACGGGAAAAGCTCCTCAAAAAAAGCAAAGGGAATTATAAGTCGGTCGGGGCTCGCTATCTCCGCTGCTTTTTTTGCATGCAGCGCCGCTTTATCGGGAATATCCAGATGATGAAAGCTTGCTGCCAACTGTAATTCCAGATACAGCTGACAGTAGACATACGGAAAAAGCGAGCACAGCCCGGATATTTCCTTTTCTCTGGCACAGATGTCATCATATCGCCCCTTGGCAAACAAAACCTGATTGTATATGATCTCTGCGACAGGTCTTGCGGGAAATAAAAGGTTTGCGCCATCAAGCTCACCGTCTGATATCCACTCAGGGATCTTGAGAGTCTCACCCATCAGAGAAAAATACCATGCCGCGCACAGATCAAGTGTTGTTATAAGCATAGGTGAGCGAAACTCACTGATGATCGAAAGCTCTTTTTCATACCAATCCTGTTCTATGTCTGCCATACCAAGCAATGACATTTCAAGCTTTATAAAAAGCCCGCAAAGAAGTATGAATCTCATTTCTTTTTGTCTGCCGGTGACAGCCTCCGCGCTCATCTGCCCCTGACGAAGAGCGATCTCTGCCTGACTCATCTCTCCCCGCAGTACAAAAGTCTCCGCCTCCATCATATATTCCGCACCCATACCATGATCCTCGGTAAGTCTGTAATAATACGGCATACATCTGTGCATGGCTTCGTTTTCATCATCGAGGGAGCCCGCATTTTTATGAAACATGGCAAGTACAGATGGTGAACCGAATGTCCATGTACCACGGTTTGACATGGTCATGGCGGGTCTTGTCATCAGCTCGCATGCCCTTCTGTGGAACTCACTCATTTTCTGTATATCATTATAACCGGTAAAGCTCATGACGAGCTCGCATTCACCTAAAAGGTTATTTTTTTCTTCCGTATCAAATCTGTCCGAAGAATTCACCGCATCAATAAAAATATCTTTAAGCTCATACATCCCGGGGACAAGACGCCAGCTGAAATACCTCCGCATCAAAACCAGGATCGCATACGGATCATCCTTCAAAGTATCGATGGGACAAGCCTTTACCCATGATACGACCTCATCCTTTGTAAAGTATGAAAGCTCCATTGCCTGATCTTTTCTGATGGCTCTTAAAAGCCCTCCCCACTCGCCGGCATCTCTGTACATTTCCATAGCCTTTGCATACAATTCATGGTCTTCATACCAGTTTGCATAGCGGATGTAAAATGACTCTTTTTCCGTATCTGAAAGCTTACCGAACTTCCTTCTCACACACTCCTTCAGGATGTGATGAAAACGATATGTACTGTTGTCGGGAAGGCGTGTGATAAAAGCGTTTTTACTCACAGCATCCGAAAGTAGCTCCGGCGCGTCCTCCCTCTCTGATAAAAACACAGCCATCTCTTCGCTGATCTCATCAGCCAGACAGAGAGATAAAAGGAACTTCATCCCGGACTCTTCCATCTGCGACAGAAGCACCTCATCCATCATATCATATATACTTTTGCTGCTAAACGGCATACTGCCGTTTTCCACATAGCTTCTTAAACACAGATAGATACCGGAAAACCAGCCCTCTGATATCGTGTGAAGCGCTTCAAGTTCATCACATCCAGCTTGACACCGCACAACCGGCAATATGATGAGAGCTCCGTGTAGTTTAATGAGAGATCTGCCTTTGAGATCAGATACAGCCTGTTTCCAAGCTCAACCACGGAGCTGTGAGAAATAAAAACATTTCTGGAAGCCACTATGATATGCAGACAATCCGGTGCATGCGCCGATATCACGGTAAAAAAACGGGTCACTGCCGGATGCATGAGCAAATGATAATCATCTATAAAAATATAGTGGACCCTGTGGCATTTATTCAGATAATCCTCCATCATCTCCATGAAGAAAAACAGACCTGCTTTGGTATCCGGAAAATCCATCTTTGATACGCTGTCTGCGATTTCAGTCGCTGCAAAAGCCTTTTGAAACTGCCTCCAAAACATTATAAGATTATCTGAATATATACTGATACGCAGTACTATGGCATCTATAGATTTCTTTTCATTTTCAAGATACCAGTTTATCGCTGTTGTTTTCCCGTATCCCATAGGTGCGACAACTGATGTCATGGCATGATTTCTCACAGCTCTGAGCGTCTCCCTGATACGCTCTGATATATACCGGGTATGTAAAAGCGAGGTGTGTTCGGGTCTCATACTGTTTATCTCCTTTTCTTGCGGGATATTCATATCTTGTGCATACATTCTACAGCATATGTTAAAAAAAATCAACACCGCAAAAGGAGATCAAAACACCTTTATCTTTATTTCGGTTCCCAGAATATGCCCTTATCAAATTTCGTTTTTTCCGCATATATCTGCTCACCGGCTGAGGGGTTTAGCATATCATAAATTTCCTTGTAGCTATCCGCGTCCATTTCCACACCGGTAAGAAACCATTTTGTAGTACCATCAGGCATATATGTGTAGAAATGTCCCGCATCCCCGGAAAACAGCTCAAATGCCACATTTTGATTGACTGTTATTTTTCTTGTGGACGGCTGACCGCCGCTCGCGGAGATCTCACTGATCTCAAGCGTTCTCTGTTTTGCTCCGTCTCCTGTATATGTTCCCATCACCTGAGCATTGAGTACCGGATCCCACTCGGGTTCATTTGGTATCCCTTCATCTATCCCATAGTTATATGTCCAGAGACTGTTTGGAAGAAGACCTTCAAGCGCCGACGGATAGAGTCCTATGGATGCGATCCTTCCGGCATAAGCTCCTTCCGTGTAGAAGCTCATCCTTGCCACCTGATCACTGTAATCAAATGTATACTCTATCGTCTTGAAGCTCTTTTCACCGTTTGATGAAGTCTTTTCAGTCGCGCTGACCTGCCCGGTGTGATTTGCTTCGATGTTCAACCGCTCTTTACCATCAGCGTCGGTCCCTGCCGTGAGAAGCTCACACACATGATCATCTCCGAAAAGATCATCCCTCATCTCCGTAAAGTCCTTCTTTATACCATGACCAAACACATAGCGCGTCAGAGCTGACTCCGGCTCATAAAATCCGTTTGACTTTAATTCATTCATATAACTGAACGCTGTGTATTTATCCTGATCCGCTGCCGCTGACTGATCCGTGTTCATGATCATCGTTGTGCTGCCTGTACTTCCGTAGGAGTTATGTACATACAGATCCCTGCTGAGGTAATCATATCCGACAAGATCCATCACGGGCTGATCAGTATCGGGGATCTTTTTGATTTTTATTTTTTTCAGCTTTTTGACTGAATCAAGCTTCTTAAAATACGCCTTCTTGGACAGCTTCTTTTTGTTTTTGGCGTATTTGTTTTTATTCAGCATCGAGTATGTGGTTTTTTTCTTAAGCTTTCCCTTTTTTGTGAGACTGTATGTGTTTATATCGGTTCTGTACAGACCGCCGGATGTCATAAAAATGATCTGCTTTTTCTTTGGGATTTTTCGTATATCGAAAACTCCCTCTACCGCTCCGGCGAGATCGACCTGGAGGCTTTCAACATCATAAGTATAGACATGAACAATATTGGTTTTCACATCGATCTCATCGTATACGGTTCCCGGCCATGCCATGATAAGCTCCGGTATACTGTCACGGTTTATATCATAAAGCTGATATTTTGCAGCCTTATCATCCGCATTTGCTTTGAGATTCTGCGCCTCCGAGATAAGCGCCTGCTTCGGATCGGTATTTCTTTCTTCGTGTGTTACCGACATTTCGCCGTAGGTATCCATATTTATATTTTTATACATATTGGATCTTGTCAGTTCACAGAGTCCCTCCCATGTCGGGGCAAACTCCTGTGTCTTCACGGTTTTTGCCGCCCTTGCCGGCACTTCTGTATACGGCACTGCACACACGGTCATCATCATGAGAAATGCAGCTATAGCCGATATGGTTCTTTTTGTTCTTTTCATACTTGTCTCCTTTGTATACACTGCTCAAAGCAGAGTTTTTCTTAAAGCTCGCCGCAGGCCATGGACATGATCTCATCATATGAGAGCTCCACATCCTTCCATCTGACATATGTGCCATTGGTCACAACATTTTGCCATATCGTCGGATCATTCAGCGGTTGAAGGCGGATCCCCCTGATCCACTCTGTCATATCAAGAAGAAGTATGCTCCCGGTGCAGAACTCAACACGCAAAACATGCTCACCTTCCGCTGAAACAGCCTTGATGTGTTTATTATTCATAGCGATACCCTCGTCTTTCTACGTGCAGATCTCAGGGAAACACCGGATAATGTGTTCCCCTGAGTATAGGTCATATCGGTTCACAATATGATCAACCCTCACCGATCTCAAAGTTCTGCCTCAGATAAGGTGTGCTTCCCGCGCTGTTTACCAGATATACATGGTATGTATACTTGCCCGGCCAGCAGCGAAAACCGTTTGATTTATACCCGTCCCAGGTATAAGTGAACGTCCCGCTGTCATTTTTTGTTACGCCCTGATAGGTATACACTATCTCCTCGGTGTCGTTGTACATGATATCGATAACTACCTTTGCGCCCTTGCCTGTATAGCTGAAAGTCCCCTTAAACATATCTCCGTCCTTGCCCGGAACATAGCTTACCGAAAGAGCGCTGCAGGTAGGCTTCTTCACCACCACAGGCTTTTTCTTTATCGTAAAGCCCTTTGAGATGGTCTTGCTTCCGCCACTGTTTTTAGTGGTTATGACCACCTTGTAGCTGCCGGGCTTATAGCCTCCATATGAAAAGGATACCTTTATATCACCCGCGGAGTAAGACTGGTCAACGACCGTCTGCTTTACTGTCTTTCCTGACTTTACGACGACCTTTACATCCGCAAACTGAGAAACTCCAAAGGATACCGTTCCCGTACCGCCGTTTAGCTTAAGCGACGCATTCTTTATAGAAGCCTTTGGAAGCTTCTTTACACTGAAGCTTGCTTTGGCTGTTTTCTTTCTGCCGTCCATGGTCTCAGCCGAAACGATAACTTTATACTTACCTACCTTGGCATCGCCTTTGTCAAGAGTGATAAATATAACCTTCTCTCCTCTCGCGCAGATGAAGTCACCGCTCGTTACAACTCCGCCTTTGCCTCTCGTAACTTTGACAGTAGTGCTGACACCGACAGTAGTCTTTACTATGAGTGACAGCTTGGCCTGTTCAACGTATGCGGTATTTCCGCCCGAAGGACCGGATACCTTCGCTGACAGCTTGAGTGCACGATTTGAAGCCTTAACATTTATAGTAACAGTCTTTTCGTCTGACTTTACCTTTTTCTCGGTACTGGTACCATCAGTGTTAAATACAGTATAACTGTTCTCCGTATGTACCTTTACGGTATATGATCCGCCTTTGATATAATCACCGTTGTTATCCTGCAGGTTCCAGTAAGCCGTTCCACTCGCGGTTCCATCGGAATTAATAGCACACTTGCCTTCAAAAGAGGTGATCTTGTTGTTTCCATCATACACATCTGCGATGATGTTTCCACCCAGAGTGTCAGAAACTGCAACCCCTGCATATCCGCCGTACTCGAGCTCGGCAGTTGCAGGTGATGCCTCTGCGCTTGTCATCTTTTCTGCCTTGCTCACTCCAAACTTAAAGCTCTCAGTAAATCTGATGATAGCTTCATTTTCGATCCACTGATAATCATCTTCTATATTGATGTCATTGGAAAACTTGACTGTCACGACTCCGGCATAACCGATATCGTTTCTCGTAGTATCAAAGATCGCTTTCCGGATCTCCTTGGAAGTAAAACTGATCTCATGCGCCTTGTACAAACCGGTAATTTTTTTCGTATAAAGCTTACGTGAATCCTTGGATCCCTCCGGCACGTAACTAACATTCATATTTACTACATAATTATCGGTCAACTCCTCTTCAAAGAAGTCTTCTTCGACCTCCGAATCACCATATTCAAAGTCACTGTCGGTTTTACGATAATTCGTCTCAAGCTGCTTGATATATTTGGAGTAGTCTATAGGAAAGCAAACCTGGAAGCTGAACTTCTGATCCTTGTCAAGATCCATGTTGCGTATATCCGCATCGCAGTAGAACGGGATCTTGCCATCATCCGTCATCTTGGTAGCATCGCGCTGGATAACATACTTCTCAGGTATTACATAAAACTTTTGTCTTCCTACATCCTTTTGTTTTGTGATATTATACAGTACAACCTCATACACACCCTTGTAAGAAAAGTCGTTCTCTGTCTTGTTCAGGGTAACGCTCATCTCTTTACCGAGCTCTGCAGGCAGATCACCCTGTGAAGTCATGAAATCCGCTACCACATACTTCTGGTCAGTAGAGTAATTCGTTATACCGATACCCTTGCGGATATAGAGATGATACTTACTATCACTGTCATCGATGGAATAGAATACCTTCATCGTCGCAGCCTGCTTTGCTGAGTAGGCCGTATACTGCGGTCTGACTGATCCTTTGGTATCGATAGTATGACCGCTGCTGTCTGTCGGGGCAGATACCGTGAACTGTACCTTGGCCACCATTATACCTTCAAGCTGATCATGCACGACATACAGATAATATGCTCCCTTAGTCTCAAAGCGTGCCTTCACGGGAACCGTATTTGCTCCTCCCTTCAACTCCGAGAGAGTAATTGTCTTATCTACGATCAGTCCGTCCTTATTCCAGGCTCCATTCATATAATACTCTATGTTAAAAGCAGCTGTTCCGAGGATGAAGTGCAGTCCCTCTGTTGTCTGACCACTGTCCTTTGAAGGAAGCTTTGCTACATTAAACAGAACATTAACAGTCTGCTCCGAACCGGTTTTGTAATCGCTTTTTTCCGTCTTGATACCCGACATCTGTTCTTTTGCAACCCAGTATCCCGTATATCCTACAGTACCACCGTCACCGGAAGAACTCTGTTTTTGTATCGAAAAGGGGATATAGTTTTCTTCCGGATAGTCGCCATTGCTCTGATATATCCGTAAACAAGCTTCCTCCTCTTCGCTGGCAAACTGGGCAGGAATCTCAACCTTGTTTTCTCCGGCCTTCAGATCCATGATCTGTATCTCCTTGGAGAAAAGAGTCACATAATCATAAGAGTAATATGTTGGTTTGACACAAAGCTCAAAGGATATGGATCCATCGGTGTTCTCTTCACCGGTCTGCGGAGCCCTGCGTATATCAAAGGTCACCACTGCTTTGGTATCCTTACCTACGACGTAGACACTTTTGTCAAGCTTGACGTTGGTCATCATATCTTTTACTGACCATCCGTCACCATACAATAGAAAATTAGCGGAACTCTCACCGGTTGCCGCGATCG
>JAGBOK010000103.1 GCA_017633905.1 Eubacterium sp.
GGCGACTACAGAAAGCTCTATGTGACGGGAGACAATCTTCCGGAGGAGCTGGTACCGTATTTCAATGTGATCAGTGAGATAAAGCTGAGAAAAGATGAAACCGTGAAGTGAAAGGATGTGAGTGAATATGGCTATTTTTGAAGGAGCGGGAGTTGCTCTGGTAACACCTATGAATTCGGATGGAAGCATAAATTACGACAAGCTTGAAGAGCTCATCGAGTTTCAGATAGAGGGCGGCACAGATGCGATCATAAGCTGTGGAACTACAGGTGAGGCTTCCACGCTCAGCGAGAAGGAGCATATAGATTGCATCAGGTTTACTTGCGAGAAGGTGGCAGGCAGGATCCCCGTGATCGCCGGAGCCGGCTCCAATTCTACGAGGACCTCGGTACAGCTTTCCATGGAGGCAAAGGAAGCAGGGGCAGATGCCCTGCTGCTTGTGACTCCTTATTACAACAAATCGACACAGGGCGGGATCAAGGCTCATTTTGGCAGCGTGGCAAAGGAGGTCGATCTTCCGATTATCCTCTACAATATCCCCGGGCGCACCGGAGTTAAGATAGAGGCTGAGACAGTTGTGTCTCTGTGGAAGGAATTTTCCAATATCGTAGCCGTCAAGGATGCTACCGGTGATCTGGCAGAGACCGTGAAGGTGCTCAGCCTTTCAGACGGCGGGGTCGATGTGTATTCAGGCAACGATGATATCACCGTGCCGATCGTGAGTGTCGGCGGCAAAGGTGTCATCAGCGTTTTGTCAAATATCTGCCCGGCACAGACTCATGAAATGGTCATGGCTGCCCTCTCGGGTGATTATAAAAAAGCGGGAAGCATGCAGCTTAAATTCTATGAACTGATCAAGCAGCTCTTTATAGAAGTGAACCCGATACCGGTGAAAAAGGCGTTGAATCTGATGGGACTTGATGTCGGGACATTAAGACTTCCCCTTACGGAGATGGAGCCTGCTCATGCCGAGACACTGAAAAAAGCAATGGCGGATGCAGGATTACTTAAATAAAAGCGCTGATATAAACAGGAGGTAAAGATGACAAGGATAATTTTGTGCGGCTGTTCAGGTGCCATGGGGCGCATGATAACCGGTCTTTGTGAAGAAGATAACGATGTTCGGATAGTTGCCGGCGTAGATGTTAAGCCTGACAGGGATTCAAAATATCCGATTTTTGAATCTATATCAGACTGTGATATCGAGGCTGATGCCGTGATAGATTTTTCAAGACCGGAGGCTCTTCATGATATCCTCAACTACTGTGAGGAGAGACAGCTTGGAGCGGTGCTTTGCACGACAGGCTACGATGATGAGCAGATAAAGGATATAGAGGATGCTTCAAAGAAATTTGCGATCCTGAGATCTGCGAACATGTCTCTTGGGATAAACGTGCTTATAAAGCTTTTGAAGGAGGCGGCAAATGTTTTCTCATCAGAGGGCTTTGATATTGAGATCGTCGAGAAGCACCACAACCGGAAGGTGGATGCCCCGTCGGGTACGGCGCTCGCACTTGCGGATGCCGTAAATGATGCCTGTGATACGGATTTTGAATATGTATATGACAGGAGCGGCAGGAGAGAAAAGAGGAGCAGCTCGGAGATCGGTATTTCCGCAGTCAGGGGCGGTACGATAGTCGGTGATCACGATGTGATATTTGCCGGTACGGATGAGGTGATAACCTTCTCACACAGGGCATATTCAAGGGCTGTCTTTGGCAAGGGAGCGATAGCTGCCGCAAGATTTATCGTCGGCAGGGAAGCCGGGATGTATGACATGAGTGATGTCATAGGAAACAGATGAGCATACGGAGGTATATATGAAGCCTGTTAGCATTTCTAAGGTATGTGAGGCGGTTCGCGGCAGTTTGCTGTGGGGTGATCCCGAAGCCCTTGTCAGTGGAGTCCATACGGATTCGAGAGAGATCGGCGAGGGAGATCTTTTTATCCCCATCATCGGCGCGAGAGTAGATGCTCATGAGTATATTCCGGATGTGATAGAAGCCGGTGCTGCCTGCGTGATATCCTCCGAGGATGTGGAAGAATCTGACAGAGGCGCGTGCATCCGCGTCACGGATACGGTGGAGGCGTTGCAGGCTCTTGCCGCATGGTACAGGGCACAGTTTGACATACCGCTGATAGGGATCACGGGGAGTGTAGGCAAGACATCGACCAAGGAGATGGTTGGTGCCGTCCTGTCAAAGAAGTACAACACCCTTATCACACACGGAAACATGAACTCACAGGTAGGTCTGCCTCTTATGATGTTTCATATAGAGCCTGAACATGAGATGGCTGTAATAGAAATGGGGATCAGCATGCCTGATGAGATGGACAGGCTTGTTGATATAGCATCGCCATGTATGGCTGTTATGACCAATATAGGTGTTTCACATATCGGAAATCTCGGATCAAGAGAAAATATTTGCAGGGAAAAGGGCAGGATCATCAGGGAGTTTGGTGAGGACGGACGTCTGTTTGCCTGCGGCGACGGAGATCTCTACGATCTGATCAGAAAGAATGTACCGTTTGATATCTGCAAGGGCGAATGCCCGGTATCCTTCTATGGTATCAGTCAGGAGTTTACCGGTGAAAACGGAGGCCTTAGCTACTATGCCGATGACATCAGGGCTTTGGATGAGGGAGAGAGCTTTACCTTTCATTATCCGGGAGGTGAGACATCGGCATCTCTTGCCGTGATGGGAGAGCACAATATTGAAAACGCGGTCGCCGCGCTTGCCGTGGGAACAGTATTCGGCGTGGATATAGGTGACGCAGTGGACGCGATCAGACAGTACAGACCGCTCGATATGCGCGGTGTTATCATCAAGAAAAATGGGATCAATTATATAGACGATACATACAATGCAAGCCCTGATTCCATCAGGAGCAATCTGAGGGCGCTTTTTTCTCACCCGGGAGACGGCAGAAGGATCGCGGTGCTCGGTGATGTATTGGAGCTTGGAGACAGGTCAAGGGATCTCCACAAAAGCATAGGGGCATTCATAGAGAGCGAGGCGGCAAATGGCAGAAGACTCTCGGCGCTATATACGGTCGGCAACGAATCAGAAGCCATCACTGACTATGTATCTGAGAATACCGATATTCCCACATGCAGATGCAGGGACAATTACGAGCTTATCAACAGGCTGAGATCCGAGCTTCAGCAGGATGATTGGGTGTTGTTTAAGGGTTCGAGGGGAATGCATCTCGATGAGGTGGTAGGGAACCTTACAAAGGATTGATTGGAGCATCCGGATGAGTCAGCGTATTGCCGAGGTTATTGTAGATATTTTAAGTTCCTCTCTTGACAGACCCTTTGATTATCTGATACCGGATGAAATCGCAGATGTCATAAGAGAGGGAAGCCCTGTTGTTATCCCGTTTGGCAGAGCCGATAAAGAGATCACGGGGTACGTCATAAAGATAAAGGATACTACCGAATATGACATAACAAGGCTTAAGAGCATAGCGGACATACATCACGGCGAAGTGCCGGTCGAGGGACAGCTTTTATCACTTGCCGCTTGGATAAAAGAACACTACGGATCGACGATGAGTGAGGCGATAAAAACCGTATTGCCGGTCCGCTCCAGGATTAAGTCAGTGGAGGAGCACTGGCTTAATTTAATTATTTCCCCTGATGAGGCTTATGATCTGGCGGATGAGGAAGAAAAAAAACACCATACCGCAAGAGCGAGACTTTTGAGAGCTTTGGCTGCCAGTGCTCCGATCACGTTGAGCGCGGCAAGAAAAAAATACAAGACTACAGGACAGGTCATAGATACGCTATGCGCCGTGGGCGCGATAAGCGTCACTGATGTCTGTATGGAGAGAAGACCGGAGGAGCTTTCATCAGATACCCGTGATGAGATCTCTTACATTCCGAACGAGGAACAAAAAAACGCGATCGATACCATTACCCGTGATATCGATGCCGGCGATATGAACACATATCTTTTGTACGGAGTGACAGGCTCCGGCAAGACTTTTGTATATATAGAAATAATAA
>JAGBOK010000015.1 GCA_017633905.1 Eubacterium sp.
ATGCTCTGAGGTATCAGGATCCGCTGCTGATCAACCGTCGTTCGTGCGTTCACGGGGCAAGTCAGTAATTATGCTCGTCATGTTACTCAGATAAACCATAATTTACCTGTCTGACCCAAGCTCTTTGATAAAGCGGGAAGCCTCTGCTTTCTTGTTGAAGCGTTTTCCAACATAAGACAGATGAAGATGGTGTCTGGCTCTTGTCATGGCGACATAGAGCATACGCCTCTCCTCCTCTATCTCAGGTGCAAGAACAGCCTTTCTGTAGGGTATTACTCCCTCATTGAGCGTGGGTATGAATACAACATCAAATTCCAGCCCCTTGGAGCCGTGCATAGTCATAAGCCCGACTCCGGGGGCGTCATTTTCCAAAAGCTTTATTTTCTTTAACTCCTCCTCATAGTTCTCGGTGTATTCGATCCATTCCGATACAGTTGCCATCCCAACGGCGCTTTCCTCTATCTCATCCAGAAGTTCAAGCTGGTCATCCGGCTTTATCCCCTTTTCCAAAGCACTGTTTTTTAAATACTCCTCATACCCTATCTGTCTTCTGATAAAGTGGATCGCAGTGACCGGTGACATTTTCTTTAGACTCTTTATATCTGACTCCATTTCGCTTAAACGATCAAGCATCCAGTACTGTTTCTTTTTCATATAATACGATCTGAGTTCCCTAAAACTCACCTCTTTGCCGGGAATCGCCGAAGGTGATAAATACCTGAGCGGCTTGTTCATGATCTGTATGAATGTCTGTTTGGAGTCATCTCCCCTTGATATCTGAAGATAAGCTATGATATCCTTTGCTATAAATGATCTGAATATATTGGGAACGCTCTCCTTCATCCTAAATGGAATGCCTCTGTTCATAAGCTTCCCTGAGAGCATCCTCATCTGCATGTTTGTCCTGAATAAAACTGCTATCTGCTCCGGAGAAATCCCCGTGTAAATATATTTTTCTATCTGCTCACATATTTTCTCCGCTTCTGATGGAATGTCATTCAAATACGAAATATGCACCGGTCCTTCACTTCCGTTGTTTGAGCTTATATCCTTGGCATATCTTTTTTTGTTGTGAGAAATAAGCCGTCCGGCAGTCGATAATATCTCCTCGGAGCATCTGTAATTGATGTTAAGTCTGATGACCCTTGCCTCCGGATACTGTTTCGGGAAGGACAGCATAATATCGGGTCTTGACCCCCTAAAGCCATATATGGACTGGTCATCATCTCCTACTATAAAAAGATTGTTGAGCGGTCTTGCAAGCATCCTGATATTCTCATACTGCATGCGGTTGATATCCTGAAACTCATCAACAAGGATATATTTGAAACGCTCCTGCCATGATTTTAATATGTCAGCCCTTTTGGACAAAAGCTCATAAGAATAGATCACCATATCATCAAAATCAAGGGCGTGATTTCTGATCAGCCTCTCCTGATATCCGTTATATATACTCCTGAAGACTTCCTCGGGACAGCTTGATGAATAGTAGTCTTCGATGTTTATTCCATCCCCCTTGACTCTTGATATCTCTCCTATGACATCCTCTAAAAACTCCTGCCTGTCGCCTGCATCATAACCGGTCTCTCTAAGAGCCTCATCTACAAATCTGAACACTAGCTTGTCCGTTGCGATATCCTTTGCCTCGTAGTGATAGGCTCTTTTAAGTATCTCAAAAAACACCGAATGAAACGTCCCGAATCTCACTCCGTGAGAGCTGCCCCGCGTCATGGCATCAAAGCGCTCCTTCATCTCAACAGCGGCAGCACGGGAAAAAGTAACCACCAGAATATCTTCCGGTGGCACCTTCATTTCAGATATAAGAAAACCGATACGGTTGGTGATCACAAATGTCTTGCCGGCTCCGGGACCTGCAAGAACCATCATCGGTCCGTCCGCATGGTGTATGGCACTGTATTGAGCCTCATTTGACTGCTGCTTCAAGCTTCTTTATCCCCTCTTTGATCCGGCTTAGTGACTCTTCCCTTCCCAAAAGCTCCATGATCTCATACGCTCCTCCGGGCGTCATCTGCTTGCCGGAGACTGCGGTGCGAAGCGGCCACAGCGCCTGTCCGTTCTTGCACTCGTGTCTGCTCACATAGTCCATGGCGACCTTCTCTATTGAGTCATGTCCCCACTCAGTCACATTCTCCAGCTCCGGCAGCATTTCTTTCAGAGCTTCAAGCGAGTTTTCTGAGTTCGTTTTCATTTTTTTGTGAGTGTACATATCTATAGAGTAGTCAGGCAATTCATCAAAAAAGTCGATCTTCTCTGGAATATCCGGAAATACCTCAATTCTCGTCTTTACAAGATCCGCGATCGCTTTTTTATCGATCTCTCTGTGGATACATTTTTCTATAACAGGAAGTGCATAATTATAATATTCTTCATCATCCATCAGCTTGATATACTCACCATTCATCCATTTAAGCTTTTGTATGTCGAAAACTGCGGGTGATTTGTTTATCCTCCTGTAATCAAATTCCTCTACCAGTTCGTCAAGACTGTATATCTCCCTGTCTTCTGACGGTGACCATCCAAGCAGCGCAACATAGTTTACGATCGCCTCCGGCAAAAAGCCAAGCTCTAAAAGATCCTCAAAAGAAGATGCCCCGGATCTCTTGGACAGTTTCTTGTGCTCGCTGTCCGTAATGACAGGACAATGTATATATACCGGTATCTCCCAGCCAAACGCCTCGTAAAGCCTGTTGTATTTGGGTGCAGAGGACAGATATTCGTTCCCTCTGACAACATGTGTTATCCCCATCAAATGGTCATCGACCACATTTGCAAAATTGTATGTCGGATATCCGTCAGACTTGATCAGCACCATATCATCAAGCTCTGCATTCGGAGCGGTGATTTTTCCATATATCACATCGTCAAAGGTGGTCTCTCCCTCTGTCGGATTGTTCTGTCTGATAACATAGGGAACACCGTCTTCGAGGTTTTTCTTTACTTCCTCCCTGCTAAGCCCCAGACAGTGCTTGTCGTACTTGGCAGCCTCCTCACCTCTTGCCTTTGCATCCTCGTGCAGCTTTTCAAGTCTTTCCTTGGAACAAAAGCAGTAATAAGCCTCATTTTTTTCTACCAGCTCCATGGCATATTTCATATATATACCTGCGTCAACACGCTCACTCTGAACATAAGGTCCTACTCCTCCGTCCTTGTCAGGTCCCTCATCGCAGACAAGACCTGCCTTCTCCAATGTGCGGTTGATAAGCTCTACTGCTCCCTCGACATATCTCTCCTGGTCAGTATCCTCAATTCGTAACAAAAAATCTCCGCCCTCATGCTTTGCTATCAGGTAAGCATACAGAGCGGTCCTTAGATTTCCAACATGCATCCTGCCCGTAGGGCTCGGCGCAAATCTGGTTCTGATCTTCATTACCACGTCCTCCAAATTAAGCTTTATATAGTATTACATCCTGCATACGTCAGTCAAAAACATGATATGTATCCAATATGCAAGCTCACTCATCTATCGAGTCAAGATAAGCCTTCAGTGCCTTCACCGTACCTTCTATTCCGGTAAGATCCGAACGTATAGCCAGGTCATAATTCAGTACATTGTCCCAGCGCTCTCCCACATGATATCTGTAATAATTGGCTCTTGTCTTGTCTTTTTTCAAAACAATCTCGGCAGCCTTCGCCTGGGGCAGCATATCAATATCTGTTGCCCTCTTGATCCTGAAATCAACAGCAGCTATAATAAAAAGGTTGATAAGGTCATCTCTGTCCCTGAGTATATAGTCAGCGCAGCGCCCTACTATCACACAGGGACCTGAATCAGCCACCTTTCTGATCACATTCGCCTGCGCAAGAAAGATCCTGTCATCGAGCGAAAGACCGGAATATCCTATGTCCTGGGTAGTAAAAACATTCATCCCCATTGCTATCGAGTAGAGCAGGGAATTGGTTGCCTTCTCCTCAGCATTCTCGAACGCAGCCTCCGCAAAGCCTGACTCCTTGGCTGCGCGCGATATTATCTCATTGTCATAAAACGGGATCCCATAGCTTTCGGCAAGCTGCCTTCCGATCTCACGTCCCCCGCTTCCGTACTGTCTGTTGATAGTCACTACCTTATTCATAAAATATCTCCTTTATAATAGCAGGGCATCCACTCATAGTCTGCACTGCTTTTTTACACTCCCAAAAAATCATCTATCCCGTCAGCCATCCCGTCAACCATTTTTTCCTGATAATCATCCGTCTGCATCAGTCTGTCCTCATCGGGATTTGACATAAATCCCATCTCTATGATCGTGACGGGAACCTCGCACCAGTTGATGCCTGACATTTGGTCAGTATATATGATACCGCGTTTTTTGGCTCCGGTCGCTTTACAAAAGGCATCTAAAACCTTTTTTGAGAAGCTCTGACTTTTTTTTCTGATTCTTTTTGTAAGATATTGATTGTTCGATGTGGGAGCGCAGACACTGGCTCCTTTCACGGAACTGTTATCATAAGCATCTGCATGTATCCTGATAAAAGCATCTGCATTTGCAGCATTGGCTATATCAGCTCTCTCCCTGTTGGAAATATTTACATTGTTTTTCGTCCTTGTCATGACTACCTTGTAGCCCCGGGCTTTCAGCTCTTTCTTAAGCTTCTTCGCCACCTTTAGAACAAGCTTGTATTCAGGTACATGTGTAACGCAGCCCGTAGTCCCTCCCGTTACCTTGTATTTGGTCTCAGATGCTCCGGGACCTATCGGCTCCTGATCAAGATTGGCATTTGTCTGATGACCGGGATCTATGCATATCACCTTCTGTTCCGTATCAGCGCTTACCTCTGCAACAGGATTCAATGACAGTGCAAACGCTGTCATAACAAGAATTGCCATTACTTTTCTAAATCGCATCAGTTTACTCCCTTCGAGCAATAATCGGACTATTACATTATAACACATTTTTTTTATTAGTCAATCATGCGTTAATTTCGCAGTCATACTTGATATTTTTTGTTGTTTGTTGTATACTTCTAAATAAATCTATAGTTGGAAGGAGACAGACAATGAGTCGGGCAGATAAAGTGAAAAACAATAATCATTCAAATAATCGGGGAAAAAAGACGGGTGCCAGAACAGCAGCCGCGGTACAAAAAAATCCCGAAGAACTTTCGAGGCTGTGGCTGATCCCGATAGCAGTAGCTATTGCTGTTGTTCCACTGATCACAGTGATACACGCATACGACTGCGGTCTTGAAAAAAATTCATGGTTTTCCACCGGCGGAATGGTCTATGATTTCTTTTTATATTACAAATCACTGTTTTTGAAGATCATAGGAATAATCGTGCTGTTTTCTCTTGCCTACCTGATCCCCTTTGCGGAGCATGGCTTCCTGAAAGAAAAAAAGACTATTGCTCCATCCGCGGCGATCGGGATATTCTGTCTGCTCTCACTGCTTTCCGCCATCCTCGCCGAGGATAAGAACGGCGCATTTTTCGGAACATATGAACAATATGAAGGTTGGTTTGTGATACTTGCCTATGTAGTATGCTTCTACATGGCATTCGGCTATATCAGAACCAAAAAGCTCATACAGTTTTTGCTTGACGTTCTGCTCATCGGAGCGACCGTAGTTGGAGTGCTCGGCACCTTTCAGGCGATTGGACTTGACTGGATACAGAGTAACTGGGCAAAGCCTATCCTTGCTACCGAGGTGGCATCCTCAATGGATATGTCAAACTTCAATATACGCCTGAATTTCGGAGTCGGAACATCCTATGTGACCCTGTACAATCCCAACTATGTCGGCTCCTATGTAGGGCTGGTTCTTCCATACGCTATATATCTGATCATACGCGGAGAAAAGCTATGGAGAAGAATACTCGCATGTATAACCTCAATAACGCTGATAGTAACACTGCTTGCTTCAAAGTCGCTGACAGGAATCATGGGACTTCTTGCCGGAGCCGTACTGTGCGCGGTACTTCTTGCTCCCATCATAAAGAAACTCCGTCCGGTGATATTTGCCGGTCTTGGTCTCGCCGCTGCCGGCATCATAGGCATCATGGTGCTGCAGCCGGCATTTTTATCCTCTCTATTCAACGGAAGTGAACACTACGGGATCGATTCCATGTATTGTGAGGGTGACACGATCCATATTACTGACGGAGACGGAAACAAGCTCATAGTAAAAACTGACAGCAGCAAAACCAAAGAAAAAGGCTGGGCTGCAAAATACGAAGCAGAGGAGCTCATGAGCGTTACCGACGAGAACGGCAGGGAGCTTTCCTATTCCGTGGATCCCGTGTACAAATTCATGCAGATAGAGGAGGACGGCTACTATCCGCTGAAGCTCATCAAAGAGTCAAGACCTCTTGCGGATGCTGATTACAGCGTATTTCTAAATGAATATGAGAAAAAAACAGGGCAAGCCTATGATGAGAGCGTAACATCGGACGGCACAGCAGTATCAAAGAATATAGATGTTATCATGATAAACGACAACAGCTTCTTCTGGATGTTCACAAGAGTAGGCGATGAGCTCATGATATACAACAAATTCGGTCGCCTCGATAATATGAACAAGATAGAAAAGATCGGCTTCTCGCACAGCTATCATTTCGCTTCACGACGCGGATATATCTGGTCGAGAACCTTCCCGATGCTGACCCGCTCCATAATAACAGGTGTGGGACGCGACAACTTCATACTTGCCTTTCCAAACGATGACTATGTGGGCAAGTATTATATGTTCTATGAGACCCAGTCGATCACAAAGCCTCACAACATGTTCCTTCAGATATGGTCTCAGGATGGACTGATAGCCCTGATAGCATTTCTGTTTTTGTATGTTCTGTTCATCGTGCGCGCATTCAGACTCTGCCTTGCAAAGAACCGTCCCGCATCGGAAAAGGGGCTGTCAATGTTCAGCTTTGTCATTATAACAGCCGTAGCAACTACTTCATACATGGTGGTCGGGATGGCAAACGACTCGACAATAACAACTGCACCGATCTACTGGATCATGCTCGGTGCGGGCTATGCCGCAGAAGCAGTGTGCACGAAAAAAAGCACCCTATAAGGGTGCGTGATTTATCTTCCCTACCCGATTCTCTTATCTCTTGATAGTAGCATGGAGCTCCTGCAGACTGTGAAGCTTGCCGCTGCCATGCTCCTTGATATATCTGATCCCTTCCGCTGATGCTTTGGCTGCTGCCATCGTCGTCAGGTAAGGTATCTTGGCTTTGACGGCAGCCTTTCTCAGATAACTGTCATCATGTACTGAATCCTTGCCGACCGGTGAGTTGATCACCAGATCGACCTCGCCGTTTGTTATCATATCTCTTGTATTGGGGCGTCCCTCATACAGCTTCTTGACATGCTTTGCCTCTATGCCTGCCTCAGTGATGAGCTCGTATGTCTTGCCTGTTGCCACAATATCAAATCCGACATCCTTGAACATCCGGGCAACCTCTACGACCTCCTCCTTGTCCTTGCGGTTGACGGATATCATAACGGTACCCGAGAGCGGGAGCTTGGAGCCTACGCCCTCCTGTGCCTTGTAATAAGCCTCGCCGTAGGACTCAGAGAGCCCCAACACCTCTCCGGTCGAACGCATCTCAGGTCCAAGCAGCGGATCAACCTCCTGGAACATATTGAACGGGAATGCAGCCTCCTTGACACCATAGTAAGGTATCTCGCCTTCCTTCAGATCATGTATGGGGGATGGTCTGCCGGTCAGCTCTGCCGTAATGATCTCCGTTGCAAGAGGAACCATCCTGATATCGCAGACCTTCGATACAAGCGGCACTGTTCTTGACGCTCTCGGATTGGCTTCGAGCACATAGACGGTGTCGTTTTCTATTGCATACTGCATATTCATAAGTCCCTGAACATGCATCTCCTCTGCGATCCTTCTGGTGTAATCCTTGATGATCCGGACATTTTTCTCTGATATATGAACTGACGGCAATATACATGCCGAGTCTCCGGAGTGAACCCCGGCAAGCTCTATATGCTCCATAACAGCAGGAACAAATGCGTGTCCGCCGTCTGCTATCGCATCCGCTTCACATTCCATGGCATGATTTAAGAATCTGTCTATCAGTATAGGTCTGTCAGGTGTCACCCCGACAGCAGCATTCATATATTCAACCATAGTCTCGTCATCATAGACTATTTCCATGCCGCGTCCGCCGAGCACATAGGAAGGACGCACCATGACGGGATATCCGATCTCGTTTGCAATTCTCTTGGCTTCCTCCGCGTCTACAGCCATTCCCGACTCAGGCATCGGAATACCAAGCTTCTCCATCATGGCTCTGAACTGATCCCTGTCCTCCGCAAGATCAATGACCGCAGGGGATGTCCCAAGGATCTTGACACCGTTCTTCTCAAGCTCTGCCGCTATATTCAACGGTGTCTGACCACCAAACTGGGCGATCACACCGACAGGCTTTTCCTTGTGATAGATACTCAGCACATCTTCAAGCGTCAGAGGTTCAAAATAGAGCTTGTCTGATGTATCATAATCAGTAGATACCGTCTCAGGGTTACAGTTTACTATGATGGTCTCAAACCCGAGCTTCTTTAGAGCCATGGCTGCGTGAACACAGCAATAGTCAAATTCTATACCCTGTCCGATACGGTTTGGCCCGCCGCCAAGTATCATTATCTTTTGTTTTGTATCACTAACTTCATTTTTATCAGACGCATTGTAGGTAGAATAATAATATGCACTATTCTCGGTGCCGCTCACATGGACACCCTCCCAGCTCTCCGTAACACCAAGCTCTATGCGCTTGTTTCTGATATCCTCCTCCGGTATATCAAGTATCTCACTTAAATATCTGTCAGAAAAGCCATCCTTCTTTGCGCTTATCAGAGCATCGTCAGCAGGCATCGCTCCCTTGTTCTTCATCAGAGCTTCTTCCTCATCTACAAGCTCCTTCATCTGCTCGATAAAGTATTTCTTGACGTGGGTAATCTCATGTATCTCATCAATGTCTGCACCTTTTCTCAGAGCCTCGTACATCAGGAAATGCCTCTCACTGGACGGAGTGATGAGTCTTCTTAACAGCTCGTCCTTGTCAAGGGTATCAAAGTCCTTTGCATGTCCAAGACCGTATCTTCCTGTTTCAAGAGACCTGATAGCCTTCTGGAATGCCTCCTTGTAGGTCTTTCCTATGCTCATGACCTCTCCGACGGCTCTCATCTGTGTTCCCAGCTTGTCCTCAATGCCTTTGAATTTCTCAAACGCCCATCTGGCAAACTTGATAACAACGTAATCACCGTCAGGATAGTACTTATCAAGAGTTCCGTATTTTCCACAGGGAATATCCTTCAGTGTGAGTCCTGTCGCAAGCATGGCTGATACGAGGGCGATCGGAAAACCTGTCGCCTTGGATGCAAGAGCCGATGACCTCGAAGTCCTCGGGTTTATCTCTATGACAATGATACGGTCAGATACGGGGTCATGAGCAAACTGCACGTTTGTTCCTCCTATGACCTGTACCGCCTCTACTATCTTGTATGCCTGCTCCTGAAGCTTTTTCTGTGTTTCTTCTGATATGGTAAGCATAGGCGCCGAACAGAAGGAATCACCCGTGTGTACCCCCATAGGATCAATATTTTCTATAAAGCATACCGTGATCTTGTTCCCCTCCGAATCACGCACCACTTCAAGCTCCAATTCCTCCCAGCCAAGTATCGACTCCTCCACGAGTACCTGACCTACAAGCGAAGCCTGAAGACCTCTCGCACATACTACCTGCAGTTCTTCTTTGTTATATACAAGACCTCCTCCTGCGCCGCCCATGGTATAGGCAGGTCTTAATACTACCGGATATCCCAGAGTATCAGCGATCTTTAATGCTTCATCAATACTGTACGCAACCTCTGATCTTGCCATCTCTATACCGAGTGAGTCCATGGTATGTTTGAATTCAATACGATCCTCGCCTCTTTCTATGGCATCGACCTGGACACCTATGACCTTTACCCCGTACTTGTCAAGGATCCCTTTCTTGCTGAGCTCTGAGCACAGGTTAAGCCCTGACTGACCACCCAGGTTGGGCAGCAGCGCATCCGGACGTTCCTTTTCTATGATCTTTTCAAGCCTGTCAACGTTCAGCGGCTCTATATATGTGACATCTGCTATCTCCGGATCCGTCATTATGGTCGCGGGATTTGAGTTGACGAGAATTATCTCATATCCGAGCTTTCTAAGCGCCTTGCACGCCTGTGTTCCCGAATAGTCAAACTCACATGCCTGACCGATCACTATAGGTCCCGACCCTATTATCAAAACCTTGTGAAAATCTGTTCTCTTAGCCATCTTTTTCTCCTCTCAAATATTGTTAATTTCTTGTTACTACTCAAGAATTCCCAAGCAATTTTTCTGCTGAAACTATCCTGACACACAGCGCAAACAGCTCAGCAGCTACCTTCAGATCCTCGATCGGAGGATATGTAGGTGCCACCCTGATATTTGAATCCTTCGGATCCTGGTGATACGGCCATGTGGCTCCTGCCTCTGTCATAGTGACTCCTGCCTTCTTCGCAAGATGGATTATTTTTTTGGCACATCCATCGAGCGATTCAAAGCTGATAAAATATCCGCCCATCGGCTTGGTCCACTCTCCGATGCCAAGTCCCGCAAGATTCTTGTCAAAGATCTTCTCCACAGCTTCAAACTTGGGACGTATCACATCCGCATGCCGCTTCATATGCTCGACCATTCCCGATATGTCACCAAAGAATCTCACATGCCTCAGCTGGTTTACCTTGTCGTGTCCTATGGTCTGACGTGAAAGCTGCTTCTTGATATCCTCGAGGTTGTTGAGCGAGGTTGCAAGTGAGGCAATACCGCTTCCGGGGAATGTTATTTTGGAAGTCGAAGCAAACTTATAGACCATATCCGGATTGCCCGCTTTTTTGCACTCTGCCAAAATCTCCGGGATGAAAGCCCTGTTATGATCATACAGATGATGGATCCCGTAAGCGTTGTCCCAGAAGATCCTGAAATCAGGAGCTGCGGGCTTCAAATGAGCGAATCTGTAGACCGTGTCATCGGAATATGAATATCCCTGAGGATTTGAATACTTGGGAACACACCAGATCCCCTTGATCGAATCATCCTTTGCCACAAGTCTCTCTACCATATCCATATCGGGCCCCGTCTCAGACATCGGCACGGGTATCATTTCTATACCGAAATACTCCGTTATGGAAAAGTGCCTGTCATACCCGGGAGAAGGACATAAAAACTTCACCCTGTCGAGCTTGCACCATGGGGTATTCCCCATGATCCCGTGTGTCATGGCACGGGATACCGTATCATACATGACATTCAAGGAGGAATTGCCGTAGATGATTATATTGTCGGGATTGTTCTCCATCATATCGCCGATCAGCACCTTGGCTTCCGCGATACCATCGAGCACGCCGTAGTTGCGGCAGTCCGTACCGTCCTCACAGCTCAGATCCACCTCCGAATTGAGAACATCCATCATTCCCATCGACAGATCAAGCTGCTCCCTGCACGGCTTTCCTCTGCTCATGTCAAGATGCAGATCCATCCTTTCATACTTTTCAAACTCTGTCTTTAATCCCTCAAGCTCCTTCTCGAGTTCATTTTTTCCCATCTCTGCATAAGGTTTCATCTGTTACCTCCTCATCCTCTTATTTACTGTTACCATTCACGGCTTGGTATCATTTCTCTATATCCGGGATCTCATTCAACAAACATATCTCACCTTTTGTTTTCTGTTTGATATTATAAAGCGCATGATCTGCGGTAAACATATAATCCCACAGCCTGCTCCCATCCGGAGGGATGCAGTTTCTGATCCCCTGTGAGATGGAAATAGTGGTAAACGGCTCATTCTCATCACCCGTTTCTATCTGAGAAGAAACGACCCGCTCTCTGATGAGCTTTGCCATATCCATGACCTCATCATCACTCATCCCTATGT
The DNA here is from genome assembly GCA_017633905.1 of Eubacterium sp. Lineage (GTDB taxonomy): Bacteria > Bacillota > Clostridia > Lachnospirales > Lachnospiraceae > Eubacterium_F. Next base: position 11,927 of record JAGBOK010000015.1, read on the forward strand.
ATACCGCAACAAACTCATCTCCGCCGTATCTTGCCACAAATATATGCTCGGGATCCTCCTTCATGACACCATCAAGCACTTTCGCAAGCGTCTGTAAACACAGATCCCCCACCTGATGTCCAAAGCCGTCATTGTAGCGTTTGAAATTGTCGACATCGAGGATCTCAACACCTAAATTGATCCGCTTTTTCGCGGCGTCCTTAAACATCTTCTCCGATACTTCATTGAAATGAAATCTGTTAGATATCTGAGTCAGCTCATCAGTGATGGCTTTTTTTTCAAGGCGCTCATTTTCAAGTCTTGCCTTGTCAAGCTCCGCCTGAAGCTTGATAAAGTATGCGTATGCCTTCTCGCTTTCTCTCCTGTGCTGCTCTGCTATATCAAAGAATTCGGCGGCAGCCTCCAACGCCCTCTCATCCTCTTTTTTCTTCCTGTAATAATATACGGCAAGTCTTGAATATATCATCCTGAAATTGAGGATATTGGTACTCTCTATCCTCGGCTTCATGATCTCCATTGTCTCACCGACAAAATCATCAAAATCTCCGTCAAGCATATTGAAAAGTACATCCAAAACGTCTCCCACAGCCTCTGTCTTGACCGGCTTTTGCCTGATGGAATGGATAAACTGCGGTATCAGGATATTGCACTGCTCCATATCCTTTTTGGCATGAGTGAGTGTCATCTCAAATATCCAAAACACCGGTGCCTGATAGTATTCAAACTGCTGGTCATCAGGCATATCGCGCTCTATAGCCCGCAACTCCTCCATGCATCTTGAAGCCTCTGTGAGCTCATTTTTCTTTATATGAGCCATGCCCTCCTTGATCCTTGACATAACTCTGAGACGATTGTAATACGGCGAATCCTGCTTCTCCTTTTCTATCTTGGTGATCGCATTCATAAAATAGGATATTGCCTCTTCATAATCAGCCATATGTAAAAATACCAGTCCCATATTGTAGGCGACAAGCGCCTGCAGATCAAGCCTGTCATCAAGCTGTGAGGCATACCCTTCGGCTTTTCTGTAATAGTCAAAGGCAAGCTCCGGATGACCGTGGAATGAGACATCCATTCCGAGAAAATTGTACGAGTGCGTCAGCATCACATAATCAAGTACCTCTTGCTGACAGGTGATCGCCTGACTTAAGTATGTCTCATATTTACCGGATCTTCCCGCCTTGTCATAGTCATACTCCGCAAGAAAATAATACGCCATACCAAGAGCTCTGACATCTTTTTTTTCTTCCGCGAATTTAAGCAGCTGGTCATAGCGCTTGGAGAGACCCGGATCCAAGCTTAGGCGCTTCTCCATGATATCGTCTATGAGAGCTTTGATCTTTCTGTCAAACTGCCCGGTATCTATGCGCTCCATGTCCATCCTCCAATTCAATTCAAGACTCATCTGTGAGTCCCGGTGCAAAAACCACTTTGCTTCCTCAGCCGGTCATGCCATGAGCCATATGCTCTATGCTCAACAGAAGCAGCCATGCATTGATGATGACTCCTCCCACTCCGATAAAAAAACCGATCTTTCCGAGTATCTTAACATCGTATCCTCCGCCTGTCCACGATACCATACCGAATACCATCCCGACAAGCGCCGGCACTATCGCAAAGCCATACAGCCAATATGCGAGCACGGACAAAGAGCTTAGGACTATTCCGGCAACAGACAGATTCAGATGTTTCACGGATTCAAGCTGTCTTAAATACTCGTCTCTCGGATTCAGGTATGTCCCAAAGCCCGAGCTGTACGCACCCGTATATCCATGCACGCAGTAAGGATGCTCGTCCTCGGCGCCTGATGCGGATTTAGCTGATGCTCTGTCAAATGCCGTGTGTACATGGTGTGACTCCGCATACTGCGGATCTCCCCGCTGTGCCCGCTGCCCCTCTGCGCTCAGTTCTACGCTGACACCCGATATCAGGCGGTTTTCTTTTTTATCTTCTGTCAGGACATCATCCCTCAATAGTCCAGACTCTTCCATACAACAGCTCCGTTTCTTCCTACCCTGACTCTGACCTTGCCCCCTTCAGACCTGAGAGACTCAGACCTTATCGTGTATCCGTTCTCATCTGACCACATCATTCTCACAACATTTTGTCCGTCACTGATCCCGAGTCTCCACACATCTATCTCAACCTCCCGTTCCTCGCCGTCAACCTGTATCACAACGAAGAATGAATCCCTGTCATCATAGCGGCCGTAGGATATCAGGTTCCTCTCTGAGAGCAGATACATCAGAGTACCTTTTTTCAAAGCCTGATAATCCCTGTGTATCCTGATCATTTCCTTGTGGAAATTTATCATCTCCCTGTCCTCGTGATGCCAGGGGTATGTGCGTCTGTTGTCAGGATCCGTCCAGCCGCACAGTCCTGCCTCATCTCCGTAGTAAAGAGTCGGCGCTCCTCTCCATGTCATCTGCATCACTACAGCCTGTCTCATGATGCATGGTTTTATATTGACCTCGGCAGCCATGGGACCTGAAAAGGCTGTCCTTCCGACCGTGAAATTTGTCCTGGTCAGAAACCTCGAATGGTCATGATTTGACAGCTCGTTCATGGCTACCTGGAGTGATTGCAGCGGCAGCCTTGCGTTGAAATTGGTCATGCTTGCAAAAAAGGCATTCTGGTCGCCTCTTAACTCCGGCTTTGATACATCCGAATGTTTGTCCATCCCGGTGAGAAACCATGTTACGGGCTCCATAAACGCGTCATAGTTCATCACGGAATCCCACTGCCTGCCATCAAGCCATGCAGACGGATCCCCATAATGCTCGGCAAGTATCAGAGCGTCCGGGTTGATCCTTTTGACAGTATCCCTGAAATCCTTCCAGAATTTGTGGTTCAGCTCCTCGGAATGACCAAGATCTGCTGCGACATCAAGTCTCCAGCCATCAACATTGTACGGCGGAGCCAGCCATTTGGCAGCAATTCTTAAGATATACTGGTAGAGCTTCGGCGATTCCTCATAGTTGAGCTTCGGCAGGGTGTCATTGCCCCACCATGCGTCATAGAACTCGTTATCAGGCCAGTCATCGCCCTCATAGAACTTAAAAAAAGTATGGTAGGGGCTTGTCTCTGATTCATATGCTCCCGGATCATATCCCCCTGCAAGGTGGTACAGCTTTTCCCTGTCCATCCATTTGTTGAACGACCCGCAGTGGTTGAACACACCGTCCAATATTACCTTCATCCCGCGGGCGTGAACCTCTTCCATGAAGTGAGCAAAAAAATCATTGCTTGCTTTAAGATTCTTCGGATCGGTAACTCTTTTTATGTATCTGGTGGCATGGGCATTATCGGTATCACCCTCCGCGAGCGGCTCCCCGCCATCCTCCTCTATCACCGTAAAATGCGGATCAACATGGTCATAATCCTGAATATCGTATTTATGATTGGACGGAGATACAAATATCGGATTCAGATACAGGACCTCCACTCCAAGGTCTTGCAGATAGTCAAGCTTTTTCAAAACTCCTTTAAGATCTCCGCCGTAAAAATTCCTGACATCCATGGATGCCGGATAATCACGCCATCTGCTGACATGTCTGACCGGCTCACCGATATATGCGTACTCGTTATCAACTACATCGTTTTCTTTGTCACCGTTGTAAAATCTGTCAACGAATATCTGGTACATCACGGCACCCTTGGCCCACTCAGGTGTATGAAACCCCGGAAGTATGGAGAAATTGAAATAAGAATCGACCTCATCAACATCTCCCTGCCTGTTGAAATACATGGTCTGGGTTCCCTTGGTGATCTGATAAAAATACGTCACCAGCGAATCATCGATATTGAAGCTCCCCTCATAAAAGTCAAAATAATCCGTGCCAAGATCCGGCACAAGGTTCAGCTTATGAGGCTTTCCGTTTACGATCACCATGACCTCATCAGGATCATTCTTCCCGACCCTGATCCTCACCTTTACCCTCGAATAAGGCTCAGGTTCATCAGGAAACTGATAATTTGGCGAGCTGTCTGAAAAAACAGCCATTCTGTTGATAGGCGGCTTCTCAATGACAGAGGGAACTATCTCCTCTGCCACATGCTCCCTGAGCCATGAAGTCACATCCGTCTTGTCATGCCTCATGCCCTGACTATCCCCCGCCTCCATGCTGTGCGATGTCAGGACCGCTTCTGTGTTGTCAGCTTCTGTCATAAGCACTCCTCGTCAATCCGTTATAGCGGCAGGCTCTTCAAACAAAGACTCAAACTCCTCCTTGCCGATCCTTTCTTTTTCTATCAGCTTATCAGCGATCTTGTGCAAAAGATCAATATTTTCCTTCAAAATCTGTGTGGCCTTCTCATAACAGTCATCTATGATCCTTTTGACCTCACGGTCAATGATCTCCGATGTTCCCTCACTGTAATTCTTGGTGTGACCGATATCACGGCCTATGAACACCTCATCACCCGAGGTCTGATAGTTGATCATACCGAGCTCCTCGGAAAAACCGTACTTGGTCACCATATCTCTCGCTGCCTCGGTAGCCTGGTGTATGTCCATGGACGCTCCCGTGGTGACGTCATCAAAAATAAGACTCTCTGCTATACGTCCTCCCAGAGAAACTATGATATTTTGCAGCATCCTGCCCTTGGTCATATACATCTCATCCTTTTCAGGCAAAGGCATCGTATATCCACCGGCTCCCTGTCCCGTAGGAATAACTGAAACCGCGTAAACAGGTCCCACATCCGGAAGCACATGGAACAAAATGGCATGTCCCGCCTCGTGAAATGCAGTGATCCTTTTATCCTTGTCGGAAATAATCCTGCTCTTTTTCTCCGTACCTATACCGACCTTGATAAATGACTTCTTGACATCCTCATCATTGATAAACGCGCGGTTGTCCCTCGCCGCGGATATCGCGGACTCGTTCATGAGATTTTCAAGATCCGCCCCGGCAAAGCCTGCTGTCGTTCTGGCGATCTCCTCCAGATCCACGTTGTCAGCAAGAGGCTTGTTCTTGGAATGAACTCTTAATATCTCCTCTCTTCCCCTGACATCAGGCACACCGACATATATCCTTCTGTCAAAACGCCCCGGTCTCAATATAGCCGGATCCAGTATATCTACTCTGTTGGTCGCAGCCATCACGATGATGCCTTCATTGTCGCCAAAGCCATCCATCTCGACAAGCATCTGGTTGAGTGTCTGCTCCCTCTCATCATGTCCGCCGCCAAGACCCGACCCCCTGCGTCTTGCTACAGCATCGATCTCATCGATAAAAACTATACACGGGGAATTTTTCTTTGCCGCCTCAAAAAGATCCCTGACTCTCGACGCACCTACGCCGACGAACATCTCGACGAAATCAGAACCCGATATGGAGAAAAACGGAACTCCCGCTTCTCCCGCAACAGCCTTGGCAAGAAGGGTCTTTCCTGTTCCCGGAGGTCCCACGAGGATGATACCTTTTGGTATCCTCGCGCCAAGGTTTGTATATTTATCCGGAGCTGCGAGAAAATCAACGACCTCCTCCAACTGCTCCTTCTCCTCATATAGTCCTGCAACATCGGCAAAGGTCTTTTTTTTCTGGTCATCAGGACTCATCATCCTCGCCCTGCTCTTGCCAAAGTTCATCATGGAGCTTCCCGCTCCGCCGCCCCCTGCTCCCTGTCCGGACAACAGACTAAAGAGCAGAAGCATCATGATGAATCCGAAAACATAGGGCAATATCTGCATATACCAGGGAGTCCTGTCTACATCCTCTATTTTTATTTCGATGTTGTCAGCATACGATGTTCCATCAGTTCTTATCTTCCTGATATTCTCGAGAATGTCAGATACATCCGGCACATAGAGTGTTCTCTCATGCCCGTCCTTGAGCTCTACTACAAGTCTTCCGGTAGGCACCTCCTGGTTCTGACGTACTATCAGGGATTCTATCCTGTCATTTCTCAGGTCGTTATCAAATTCAGAAAATGTATAAGCGTCCTTTTCTATCCTGCTGCTGTATAATGAGGTCCCGACCAGTATCGCCACAACGGCGATCACCAGTATCAAAAAACCATAACCTCTTGAACTCATGTTTACTGCTCCTCCTTAAACTGCAATTCTCCGATGTATGGGATATTCCTGTATTTCTGTGCATAATCCAGACCGTATCCCACGGCAAAATAATCCTCTATCTCAAACCCCGTGTACTTGATAAAAACATCTGTCTCCCGTCTTGCCGTCTTCGAGAGCAGTGTGCAGACCTCGAAGCTTGCAGGCTCTCTCTTTAACAGCATATTCTCAACATAGAACAGAGTCCATCCGCTGTCAATGATATCCTCCACCAAAAGTACATCCTTGCCTGCGATGCTTTGGGTCAGATCCTGATTCAGTGTGATCACTCCCTGGCTCGTCATACCGTCACCATAGCTCGATAAGCTCATAAAATCAATGGTCACGGGGACTTTGAGGTGCTTTGACAGCTCGCAGGCAAAATATACGCTCCCTTTGAGGACACATGCCATGTGAAGCTTTTTGCCCTCATAGTCCCGGTCGATCTGTCCTGCCATCTCTATGATCCTGTTTCTGATCGTATCCTCATCTATACGCTTTACAATTGTTTCCTTCATTAGTTGTCCTTTCTGATATGATCGTCTAAGCTTTAGTCTCCCACCGAAGAACCAATACCCGCCCGGTATCCTCTGTCACCTTGAACCATTCCGACATCCGATCCGGATAGACAAAAAGCACATGCTTCCCATCCGCAAGCACCGGCACATGCGGTCTGAGCGCGGCAGGAACCTTTGAATCAATAAAAAATCTGCTCAAAAGCTTCCTGTTTCTTTTCTGATTGATCTCTATATAGTCACCCTCCTCAGGGTGTCTTATGACCAAACCGTTTTCTATTTTACCATAATCAAAGAATTTAGTACACCCCTTTTCAACAAAAAAATCGTGTTTTTTTTCATTAAATATGAAGTTGTTGTCAGTCAACTCCGCATAAAAGCTTATTTTTTCGGCGTTTACAGGGGTTTCATCCATGCGGCTCGTCCCGATCACGAATTCATCATATCTCTTTTCGGCAAAATACCCGCCCGGAAGGTCGATATGTCCGCTGCTTTGCTCCGACATGATCATTGCGTCCATTGCCTGATAGTGGCTCCTGCTTATATCCCTGCGTCCGGGGAGGGTCTTTTCTACGGCGATCCTCAGCCACTCCTGCCTGATCACCGGCGGCTGCCCGAGATATGCGTGAACCTGTATGGTACTGCCCGTGTGATAGCCTCCGCTGCGGAGGTTGTTCTCTATGAGACCGTCCGGATCGCATTCTACAGTGAAAAAAAGCGGGTACGCATCTGTATCAGATATAGTTTTTTCAAGCTCATTCTCTGCGGTTTCTCTGATAAAATCCGTAATATCAAAGATATCGGAAGCCAACGCCGATATGCGCTCCGCAGCTCCCGGATATATGGATTCCGCCAGTGGTATGAGTTCATGGCGTATCTTGTTTCTCGTATATTTGAGGTTATTATTTGTAGAATCTTCCACAAAATCAATATTATTCTCTCTTAAATATTCTAATATCTCTTTTCTTGTGGCAAAGAGCAGGGGTCTTATCCTGTCTCCCGACTTCGGACGCATCCCCGCAAGTCCGGTCACCCCCGTGCCCCTGATGAGATTTAGCAGGATGGTCTCTGCCTGATCATCACCGTGATGCGCAAGGACGATCCCCGATGCTCCATACTGCTCCCTGACATCCTCCAGCGCTTTGTATCTCAACAGTCTTGCAGCCTCCTCCTCGCTCAGATGATTCGCCTCCGCATACGAGGGGGCATCGACTCTCTTTTCCACATGAGCCGTTCTCTCTATATCCAGATCTCTCACAAACAGAGCATCACGGTCAGCCTCCTCCCCTCTGATGCCATGGTGGACATGAACGGTAATGAGGCTTAAACTGCGTTCGCTACTTATATCTGACAACAAATGAAAAAGACAGATAGAATCTGCACCGCCCGAAACAGCTACAATCAGGATGTCTCCTTCATGTATCAGATCCTCTCTGTCAATATAATCCCTGAACCTATCTTTAAGCCTGCTATTCATACATCAATCGCTATCCGATGCCTTAAAAATGATCTCATCATCATACGCAAGACCAAACTTCTCTCTCGCAACGTCCTCTATATACTCATCAGTCTTCATGTACTCCGAACGCTCCTCTATCTCCTCGCGCTCTTTTTCAAGCTCCTGCTTTTTCTGTTCGAGCTCTGCCTGCTCAGCCGAGAGCTTGTCACAGTTTGAAGACAGCTTCATGCCGTGAAATCCCATTGTGACCACGAATATGATCACAAGAACTATGACAAGATACAGGCTGCTGCGGCGCCTTGCATTCTTATTCTGTTTTCTTTTCAAGTCGCCACCTCCTGACTTCAAGTCATCGCACAACTAAACATATTATAAGACGTTTTGATATAAAAGTCAAGTAATATCCTTGTACATAGATACGGCATCTTCTTTTTTGGTGGTTTCCAATATTCTCGTAACCTCTACTTTTGTGGTTCTGTCTCCAAAGGTGATTTCGATCCGGTCACCGGGCTTTACGTCGTATGAGGCTTTCGCGGTCTTGCCGTTGACCTGTATCCTGCCGGCATCACATGCCTCATTCGCAATGGTGCGGCGTTTGATAAGCCTGGACACCTTCAAAAATTTATCAAGACGCATATCGGATCTCCTTTCACTTTCATACGGCGTGAGCCCCACCACACAGGCTCGGAATCGAAGATTCCTCGCTGTATGTTGGGTTCTCATGCCCATGTATACGCTCATATGTGTGTAAACACACCATGAGCGTATACTACGGGCATGCTCACGCCTTTCACTCAAAAAGAGTCCTTCCGTTTTGAACCGGAAGGACTCCTATAGTCACATTATAATTATCTCGTGTAATTATTTCTTGTTGACAGCCTCTTTAAGAGCTTTTCCGGCTTTGAACTTAGGTGCCTTGGAAGCTGCGATCTTCATCGGCTGCTTGGTAAGGGGATTGATTCCCTCTCTTGCTGCACGCTTAGCAACCTCGAAAGTACCAAATCCAACGAGCTGAACCTTGCCACCCTTCTTGAGTTCTTTGGTCACAGTATCGATGAATGCCTTCAATGCGCCCTCTGCATCCTTCTTTGTAAGGTCTGCCTGCTTTGCGATTGCATCAACTAACTCTGTCTTGTTCATGGGTATTGTCCTCCTCGACATAAATAATATTGGATTAATGCATCACCCGGATGGAATATTTTACGATTCTATTACATCCCGGCAAGTCTACATTCATATTTATACGCCATTTTTCGTGATTTGTCAAGGTCTTTAACACTTTTTATTGCAATTTATTGCACTTTTTTTAAAAATATGTTATATTGAATAGGCATTTTTTAAAAAAGTTCGCAAATAATTACAATAATAAAGGAGGAATCATGCTATGAGTGAAACACCGGTACCTATTGCCGAGGGCAAGGTAAGAGAGATCTACGATAACGGAGACAGTCTGATCATGGTCTGTACAGACCGTATAAGCTGCTTTGACGTTATTCTGCGGGGCGAGGTAAAGGACAAGGGCAAGGTCCTGACACAGATGTCAAAGTTCTGGTTTGAGTTCACATCCGACATCATGCCCAACCACATGATATCGACGGACACAAAAGATATGCCGGAGGGCTTTAGAACAGAACGCTTTGAGGGGCGCTCCATGCTGTGCAAAAAGCTTAAAATGCTTCCGATAGAGTGCATCGTAAGAGGCTATATCACCGGAAGCGGCTGGGCAAGCTATGTCAAAAACGGTACCGTGTGCGGCATCACTCTCCCGGAGGGGCTGAAAGAATCAGACAAGCTCCCCGAAGCCATATATACACCGTCTACCAAAGCAGAGCTCGGAGAGCACGACGAAAACATCTCATACGAGCAGAGTATAGACCACCTCGAAAAGTCATTCCCCGGCAAAGGCGCCGAGTATGCGAAGAAGCTTAGGGATTACACTCTGAAGCTTTATAGAAAATGTGCTGACTACGCATATACCAAAGGGATCATAATAGCGGATACAAAGTTTGAATTCGGTCTTGATGAGAACGGCGAGATAGTCCTTGCGGACGAGATGCTGACACCTGATTCCTCGAGATTCTGGCCGCTTGACGGGTATGAGCCCGGTCACTCGCAGCCCTCATACGACAAACAGCTTGCAAGAGACTGGCTCAAAAGCCACGAGGGTGAGCACGACTGGACACTTCCGGATGATGTCCTTGCCAAGACGATCGCGATATATCTCGAGGGCTATGAACGCCTGACAGGCAGAAAGCTGGACAGCTGAGAAAATGCGATAAAAAATAAGGAAACACTGAACACATCAGCATTTCCTTATAATAAAAGCGGCAGTCATAAAAAGCAACTGCAGGAGCTCACTTTTTGGTGAGCTCCTTTAATTTTTCATCAGTAAGTATATACTTCTTTCCAAATACAAAGAGTGCGATAAATAGTCCTACAACGGGAACTATTACCATCACGAGCCTGAGTCCTATCACCGATCCTGATCCCACACTCTCCGCAGCCTCAGTGACATCACTGATATTAAAGACCGCAAGCGCTATCGATGCAACGAGAGCCGCAACTCCTGATGCAAGCTTGACGACGAATGTCTGCATGGAGAAGATCACACTCTCATCCCTTCTGCCGTTTTTGACCTCACCGTAATCAACGGTATTGGCAAGAAATACCGTCGTCATGACCGTGAGAAGACCATTGGCTGCAAATATGAAAAGTCCCGGAACAAACAGGATAAATACGTTGTTCATTGCGGTAAATGCGATAAGAAGCAGTGTCCCGTAACCGACTATAGACATCAAAAGACTTATCTTGAACAGCTTGATAAGATTGAAGAACTTTCTCAGTATCGGGAAGAGTATCATCATGGATAAAATCTGAACCGCTCCTCCGAACATGTTGAACAGTGTATAGTTTGAGTTCCAGTCGTTCCCTCCAAAATCATATTTGAAGAAATAAATAACAAGGTTGCTGGTGATATAAAAAGCGGTATTTACAAGCACTATCGTGACGACAACAACCATAGCCTGATCATTTGATATCAGCGCCTTGAACATCTGTCCGACGGAAGCCGCTTCCATCTCGACTGTTGATTTTTCTTTGATATTGATGCATGTCATGAGCGTAGTGACCAAAAATATAACTGCAACTATGACAGCGATCCAGAAAAAACCGTTGATCTCGGTCACCGTAGTTACTAACTTGTCAGTCACTTCCGTCACGCCGAACCTGTCCATGGCAGACTTTGTCGCATCAAGTCCTATCGCGCCGATCGCCGGAACAATCATCATCGTAAATATCTGTATCAGGGCAGAACCCGCACCTGCGCAGCTCCTTGCCATCGCAGAGACATTCTCCCTCTCCTTGCCGACATCAGTAAACGCCGGAACCATCGACCAGTAGGGAATATCCATCATCGTATAGGTCGTTCCCCACATGATGTAGATAACTGCTGCATAGGCAACAAGTCCGCCGGCATTTACTCCCGCGGGAACCGCAAACAAAAGTATCAGAAATACGGAGTTTAGAAGTGTTCCGATCAAAAGCCAAGGTCTGAACCGCCCGAACCTTGTCTTGGTCTTGGCAACGATGATCCCCATGATCGGATCGTTGAAAGCATCAAACACTCTGGCTGCCAGCAGGATAACACCCATATATACGGGATTTATCCCGAGCAGATCCTGATAATAATATAGAACATAGGTCGCAGTCAGGGCATAGACCATATCCTTGCCGACAGCGCCTGCGCCATATGATATTTTTTCCATGATCGACAGCTTTTTTTCCATATCCAGATAATACCTCCCTCATGTAGACGAGCGCATGAAGACCGGAGCTTCCTCGCTCCCACACGCCTATTTTAACGCCGCAGCGCCCTTGATCAAAATTATAAAACGACTGATGTTACACCGGAAAGAGCACTGTATCAATTATCACATATTTTTTTATTTTCGTCAATGAAAACTTTGGACTTTCGTCAATGGAAACCCATCAATGAAAAAAATTTGATTGATAATAAAAAAAATATGTGATATAATCGTTCTATGTGTCAATATCCGTCACATTTTTTATGGAGGATACTATGAATACAGATAAAATGCAGGGGATTTTGTCCCGATATCTGCGCTGGCCGCTGTTGCTCGGCATACTCCTGATAGTCATGACGATACATATATACAGCATCAACACAGAGATCGGGTTATATGTGACCATCTATGTCGGGGTGTATCTGGTGTTCGCTCTGCTCGTTTTTCTGATCAGACGCCGCACGGTTCTGAGAGACCTTGTAAACTACGCCATCAGGTTCAATCAGGTGGTAAAAAACATAGCTTCGGGATTTGATATTCCCATGTGCATCATTGACTCCAACCACATAAGCATTTGGGACAATGATAAATTCAGAGAGACCTTCGCATCGGAGCTTGGCAGGCGTTTTGGCATCACCGAAGCCATAAGCGACTTTGATACATCCGCTCTCCCATCGGACAACGGCAAAGCCCAGTTTCATTTTGACGTGGGCGACACCCACTATCATGCGATAATACAGAGCATGCACATCGATCAGATCACAAATGAAAACGGCAAGCTCGAACGTCAGCTTATCAGCCGCGCAAAAAAGGCAGGCATTTCCGGAAGGCTATATATAGTTTTTATATTCGACGAAACAGAGCTTGTCAACATCAGGCAGGAGAATTATGACCAGCGGCTTGATGTGGGACTTCTCTACATTGACAATTACGAGGACAGCCTCGATGCCGTTGACGATGTCAGAAGAGCGCTTCTTGCCGCTTTAGTTGACAGAAAGATCAACAAATACATGCTCCAGCACGATGCCATCATCAGAAAGCTCGAAAAGGACAAATATATATTCATGGTGCAGCACAAATACCTTGCCATGATGCAGGCTGACAAGTTCTCCCTGCTCGAGGATGTCAAATCCGTAAACGCAGGGTCTGCCGATGAAGCCGGAGTCACGATATCGATCGGTATAGGCTCGGAAGTCGAGACCTACAGAAAAAGACAGGATTATGCGCGCTCCGCAATAGACCTTGCCCTCGGCCGCGGAGGTGACCAGGCGGTCATAAAGACCGTTGACAACACCTTCTACTACGGCGGAAAGAGCATCGAACAGGAGAAAAACACCCGTGTCAAGGCAAGAGTAAAGGCTCACGCCCTGAGAGAATCGATCGAGGCATGTGACAGAGTGATCGCCATGGGACACAATATGCCTGATGTCGATGCGATAGGAAGCGCTCTCGGTATATACAGGATAGCCACGGATCTCGGCAAGCCGGCAAGAATAGTCGTAGACACCGTAACATCCGCCCTCGAACCTCTTTTGGAGCTGTTCAGGGGAAACAAGGATTATCCGAGCGACCTTTTCCTGAATGCTTCGCAGGCAGCAGAATATGTCGGCAGCGGTGAAGGCGTTCTGTTGGTGGTCGTCGATGTGAACCGTCCTTCATATACCGATGCTCCGGCGCTTATTGAAAAAGCCTCATCAGTTGTGGTCATAGACCACCACAGACAGACAGGTGAGACATTTAACAACCCGACACTCTCATATGTAGAGCCGTTTGCATCCTCAGCCTGTGAGATGGTAGCCGAGATCGTGCAATATTCGGGAGACGAGGTCAGACTCAAAACTCTCGAGGCTGACGCTCTGTACTCCGGCATCATGGTGGATACGAACAACTTTATGAACAAACCGGGAGTCAGGACATTTGAGGCCGTGGCTTTTCTCAGAAGAAGCGGTGCAGAGATGATCAGGATCAGAAAAATGTTCCGCACCGATATCGAAGAATACAAGGTACAGGCTGAAGCCGTCAGACAGATGAGCCTTTTTATGGGAGCCTATGCAATAGCGCCCTGCTATGCGGATGAGTTCCCCGATCCGACGATCATAGGCTCCAAGATAGCAAATACATTTCTTGATATACAGGGAGTCAAGGCCTCCTTTGTCCTGACTCCGTACAACGGCAGAATATATGTCAGCGCGCGTTCGATCGATGAGCTGAATGTACAGCTTGTATGTGAGAAGCTCGGAGGCGGAGGTCATATCAACATGGCAGGTGCCCAACTGACAGACTGCACCGTTGACGAGGGCATTGAGCGTGTGAAGGAGGTTTTGACACAGATGAGAAAGGAGGGTGACATCGAATGAAGGTAGTACTTTTTGAAGATGTAAAATCACTCGGAAAAAAAGATGATATAGTTGAGGTCAGCGACGGATATGCCAGAAACTTTATCTTCAAGAAAAAACTCGGAGCCGAAGCAACACCAAAGGCACTCAACGACCTGAAGCTGAAAAAACAAAATGAGGAGAAGGTCGCTGCCGAAAAACTCGCCGAGGCAAAGGCTCTCGCGGAGGATATTGCCTCCAAATCCATAGAGGTCAGCATCCGAGCCGGTCAGGACGGAAGGGCATTTGGCGCGGTATCTACCAAGGAAATATCTACCGCCGCAAGAATGCAGCTCGGATTAGAGCTTGACAAGCACAAGATCATCCTAAAAGAGCCGATCAAGAACCTCGGAACCTATCAGGTGCCGTTAAAGCTTCATCAGGGCGTCACGGCTGAGCTAAAGGTCATAGTAAAGGACAAGGGTTGAGATGGAAGAAAATGAAAACCTCCTGATGAGGAACCCGCCAAACGACATAAATGCCGAATATTCCGTGCTTGGTTCCATACTTATCGACAACGAAGTGCTCCCTGATGTATGCGATATATTAAAAGCTTCGGATTTCTACAATCCGATGTGCCAGCATATATTCCATGCAGTATGTGAGCTCTACCGCGAGGCTGCTCCTGTCGATCCGGTCACACTGAATGCAAAGCTCACTTCTCTTGGCGCTCCTGCGGGAGCCAAAAGTCCGGAGCTCATGGCAGCCATCATCGGGGCAGTTCCCACATCGACAAATGTAGGCGAGTATGTAAAGATAGTAAGGGATAAATCATATCTGAGACAGCTCATCAGTGCATCTGAGAACATTGCCAATGCCGGCTATCAGGACGAGGAATCCTCAGAAGCGCTGCTGCAGCAGGCGGAGGCGGATATCTTCAAGCTCTCGGAGAGCTTCGGTACCTCCGGACATAATGACGGTTCAATTTATGACATCATGATGTCGACTCTTTCGGAAATAGAAGCCGCAGCCGCAGCGGGAAGCCGCATCACGGGGATCTCCACGGGCTTTAAATATCTTGATAACCAGATAGCCGGTCTTCAGCCCTCTGACCTCATTCTCATAGCTGCAAGACCGTCCATGGGAAAGACTGCTTTTGCCCTGAATATCGCAGAGTATGCCGCTCTGAAAAAAGGAGTCCCTACGGCTATTTTTTCTCTCGAAATGAGCGCAAATCAGCTTGCCAAGAGACTTCTGTCCATGAACTCACACGTCGACTCACAGAAGATAAGAACAGGTGAGCTCTCTTTTGATGACTGGAAGAACATATCTGAAAGTGCCAACATGTTCGCCAAATCCAAGCTTTTTATCGATGATACTCCCGGCATCACACTGACGCAGTTTCGTACCAAATGCCGCAAGCTGAAGGCTCAGCATGATATCAAACTGGTATTTATAGACTATTTACAGCTGATGGTAGGCGAGGGCAGGACAAGCGGCAGACAGGAAGAGATCTCCAATATTTCAAGAGGAATCAAAGCCATAGCGAGAGAGATACAATGTCCGATAGTCGCTCTCTCACAGCTTTCAAGAGCTCCCGAGGCGCGCAATGACAAGCGTCCTATGCTTTCAGACCTCAGAGAATCCGGTGCGATAGAGCAGGACGCGGATGTTGTTATGTTTTTATACAGAGATGATTATTACAATGAGGATTCCGAGGACAAGGGGATCACAGAGGTCATCATAGGCAAGCAGCGAAACGGTCCCATAGGAAAGATAAAACTTCGCTGGCTCAACGACCTCACCAAATTCGCAAATCTTGAATACAAAAAAGAAAACAACGAGTAATACAAAAATATTTTTTTGAGGAGGAAACTAAAATGGTAAGAATCATTACGGACAGTCTGAGCGATCTGACGTTGGATCAGGCAAAGGAGATGGATATTGATATCATGTGTCTCAATGTCAGATTCGGTGATGAGGAGTATGTATGCGGCAAGGAGATGTCAAACGAGCAGTTCTACGAGAAGCTTGAAAGCTCTCCCAATCCGCCGGCAAGCTCAGCCGTCAATCCATCGGCATTTAGCGATATCTTTAAGAAATATCTTGATGCCGGTGATGAGATCGTTGCTATCATGTTCTCATCGAAAATGAGTGCGACCTATCAGAATGCTGCTATCGCAGCCAATGATTTTGACTCGGACAAGCTGTTTGTCATTGATTCGAAGACGGGACTCAACGGACAGGGGCTGCTGATCTATCATGCCGTAAAGCTGCGTGATGAGGGCAAGTCAGCGGCTGAGATCAATCAGGCTATCAAAGATCTCCTGCCAAGGATCAGGGTATATCTTGTGGTAGACACCATGGAATATCTCAAAAGAGGCGGTCGTATATCAAGCGGCAAGGCTCTGGTCGGATCACTTCTCCATGTCCATCCGGTAATGCAGATCGTATCTGACGGAGCTCTGCCGATAGGCAAGGTAAAGGGAAAAAAATCAACCAACACATGGCTTATTGACAAGCTTCTTGCGGAGCCTGCAGATCCCGACTATCCTGTTATTATCGAGCACTCAAATGCTCTTGATCGGGCGACAGAGTTTGAAAAGCAGCTAATCGAAGCCGGTGCCAAATATGATTACAAAACCAACTGCATCGGTCCCATCATCGGAACTCATTCAGGGCCTAACTGCCTGTCGATCGGATATGTGATCAAGTGATCAGTCCGGGATGTGTATGTGCATATTGAGAGGTCCCTCGCAGTGTATGCACATACATCATCCCTGCAATATCAAATGCGATAAAAAAAGGATGATGCATATGCATCATCCTTTTTTTCAGGCGACTGCCGGATTTGAACCGGCGCATCGGGGAGTTGCAGTCCCATGCCTTACCACTTGGCTAAGTCGCCGAAGATTTGTGTATTTGTCACACAACGAGTATATTATCACAAAACGAAAGGTTTTGCAAGGGGAAATTAAAAAAAAACTTGTTTTCAATGTTATTATTCGTCACTTTTTCATAGCAATAAATGATGTCCACTCGCCCATACGGTTTTCCCTGATATCGGTAAACCCATTGTTTTTTAGCGCGTCAAGCACCTCGGCAGCACGGGTGATGAGGATGCCTGAGGTTATGAATACTCCTGAAGGTGCTAAAAAGTCAGGAACTATGGGTGTCAGGGGGACAATTACATCCGGAAGTATATTTGCAAGAATTATATCAAACTTTTTATCAAATTGTGCGACTACTTGACGATCTTCAAGGAGATTACCTGCAAGAAGGTCGTATTTTCCGGGCTCTATGCCGTTTGTTTCAAAGTTTTCCGCAGCAACTGAAACCGCCATCTCGTCAATATCGACCGCCGTCACATGATGCACTCCAAGCAGCAGTGAAGCTATGGAAAGGATACCGCTGCCACAGCCGATATCAAGGACTTCGGTATGCGGATCACCGGCACTCCGATCAGACATTCCGTCACGGATACTCCCCGTTATCTCATCAGCGCTTCCATTATGATTCTCACCGCATATTATATCATCAAGCGCCTGTATACAGAGCTTTGTTGTCTCATGCGAGCCGGTCCCGAACGCTATACCGGGATCGATTCTTAACGTAACTGACCCAACATGATCCGGGTCATCGATCCATGTCGGACAGATATAGATATGCTTCGATGCCTGAAAGGGCTTAAAAAACTCCTTCCAGTTGTTGATCCAGTCCTCATCCTTTGTTTCCGTTATTTCTATACTGCCCTCTCCTATGTCCGTATATGCAGACATCTCATCAAGGATCTCCCTGACCCGGGTCAGCACACTGTCCCTGTCGCATTCAGACGCATCCTGATAGAAGCTTACTCTCGCGATATCATTTACCTCCACGGGATCAGGCAGGATATCAACAAACATTTTTTTCTTGTCCTCCTCAGACAGAGGAACGGAGTCATCTATCTCAATGCCCTCTATCCCTATCGCGTCAAGCTCGCTGCTCAGGATATCAACTGCTTCGTTGACTGTCTTTATGGTGAATTTCACATATTTCATATCCGATTTCTCCGTTTTTTTATATATTTTTCATGTTTATATTTCGTTTTCTACTTAAATGACCGGACGTCTTCTGTCTCTGACTATTGGACTTTTTTATCTATAAAATTCGATTTGAACTTTGAATACACTATCTTCTGTGAGGTGTAGAGCCCATAATAGCCTGAGAACATATATGAGACAGCGATCCCAAGCAGATAGAACCACCCTCCCTCAAATCCGAACAGCTCACCGCATATCAGCAGGGATGTCACGGGGCAGTTGGTAACACCGCAAAAAACCGCTCCCATTCCTATCGCCGCACACAGATCAGGCTCCCATCCGAGCATATTTCCATAGAGACAGCCAAAGGATGCTCCTATAAAAAACGAAGGCACTATCTCTCCACCCTTGTATCCGGCTACTATGGACAGCACTGTAAACACTATTTTTAATATAAATCCAAATGGTCTTGCATTACCGGCAACACATGCATTGATATAATCCGCTCCTGCCCCGTTGTAGGTCTGGTCTCCTACAAGGAGTGTCAGAATGAGAACCAAAGTCCCGATCACCGCTGCCCTGATATATTTGTTTGAAAACAGTTTAGAGGCATAGGTCTCACCGTATCTGAGTGCCATACAAAAAATAATCGATATCAATCCGCACAGAGCCGTAAGTCCTGCCACCCTGATCATCCCCATGCCTTCAAACTGAGGTATCCTTCCGATATCATAAAACGGTGCCGGCACCCCTATATAAGAAGCAACGGCTCTCGCAACGAAGGATGATAGAACACACGGTAACAGCGCCCCGTAGTGCATGATGCCTACGCTCACGACCTCCAGAGAGAAAAACGCCGCTGCCATGGGAGTTCCAAACAGAGCCGAAAACATTGCAGACATCCCCACCATAGTCAGCGTTTTTTTGGTAGAAGCCGACATGGAGAAAAACCGCCCTATGAAATTGCCGACGGCACCGCCTATCTGTAATGCCGCCCCCTCTCTTCCGACTGACGCACCGACAAGATGTGACATGACCGTGGAAATAAATATAAGTCCGGACATCCTGAGAGGAACATCCTTGTCAGACTGGATGGACAGCAATACTATATTGGTTCCCTTGTCCTTGTCATCGTGCAGCACATGATAGAATAACAATATCAAAACGGCTGTCACGGGCAGAAAAAAAACAAGCCACGAATACTCCTCACGCAGCCTCGTAGCTTCAGCTATGGCAAGATAGAACACACCTCCGAGCGCTCCGAGAACTACCCCCATAAACAATGCAAAGATGACCTCTCTGGCCATCTCCACATATCTCTCTTCGGTGTGTTTAACCTTGTGTTTAACAAATCTGGTATCCATTTTCAGCCTTCATTAATCCTCATCAAGAGTATCCTTGACTGCTCCTCCTATCACGGATGAAACAACTGATGCCACAACTATAACGGCAATGATCACGATCCCTACTACAACTCCAACAGCAATTAACTCTTCAGTAGTCATGATAACCCCTTTCTGATATCTTTTATTATCCGCCCCGGTCTTTTATCCCGCAGGGCGTTCGCAATGCTCTGCTGTTACATATTCATAACTGTAACTACAATATCACAAATCTATAAAAATGTAAAGACCATCTTTTATATCAGGCACCGTACTGCACGTAGTAATCATCTATTCTTTTCTTTATCTCATCGTCGATAACTATACGTCCCTTTACTTCCCTGTTGTAAAGACATTCAGTAACCTCGCTCATCGTTACGATGGCAGCAGTCGGAAAACCGTACAGCCTGCTGATCTCGTCAAGGGCTGTCCCCTCACCGGTCTTGCCCTTCTCCTGTCTGTTGAGTGAAACGATAAGACCTTTGACCACTACGTCTGCCTGGGCTTTCAATATGGGATATGTCTCTTCTATCGACTTTCCCGAGGTAGTTACATCCTCAATGATAACGACCCTGTCACCGTCATTCAGGCTGCTCCCAAGCATGATGCCGGTATCACCGTGATCCTTGATCTCCTTGCGGTTGGATGAATACCTGATCTGTTTGCCGTAGAGCTCATCATACGCAATAGCCGCAGCGACGCCAAGGGGTATTCCCTTGTAAGCAGGACCAAAGAGCACATCAAAATCATCACCGTAATTGTCATGAATTGCCCTTGCATAGTATTCCCCGAGCCTTTTCAACTGTCCGCCCGTCACATAAGCACCCGCATTCATAAAGAAAGGAGATCTTCTCCCACTCTTCAATGTAAAGTCTCCGAATTTGAGAACCTCACATTCTACCATAAACTCTATAAACTCTCTCTTGTAATCCTCCATCCTGTCCTCCCTTTCCATATCTGCACATCCTGCCATAGGCTTTAAGTATACACTGAGTTAATCAGTATATCTTTAACTGTTATAGCATTTAATAATAAGCTTGTCAAGAAAAACGTCACTTTCTGCGGCTGTCACTGTTTTATTGTTTCTTTGGCTTGACAGTCGAAATGGATATAAATATAATATTGATGTTTGTAACCGGTACAGAGTTTTTCAAATATGATCGAGACGCTGCACCAACCGCACAGGAGGATACATAGCATGGGAACATGGAATTCGAGAGGGCTCAGGGGTTCATTTCTGGAAGAGCTTCTCAACATGACAATAGAAAAATACCACGCTGAACGCCTGGCGCTCATCCAGAAGGTTCCAACGCCCATCACACCCATGAAGATCGACAAGGAGACAAAGCATATCACACTTGCTTATTTTGACCAGAAAAGCACGGTCGATTATATAGGTGTTGTGCAGGGGATCCCGGTGTGCTTTGATGCCAAGGAATGTAAAACGGATTCATTTCCCCTTGCCAATATACACGAGCACCAGTATGCTTTTATGAGAGATTTTGAAGCGCAGGACGGGATCGCTTTTTTGATCATATATTTCAAGGAGCGGGACTGCTTCTACTATCTGAGGTTCAGGGAATTAAAAAAATTCTGGGAACGGATGGAGTCCGGCGGCTCAAAGCACTTCAAATACACCGAACTCGATCCGTCATATGAGATATCGGGATACTCAGGCACCTTTGTTCATTTTTTAGAACAGCTCCAGATGGATCTTGATTCCAGAGAATGACAAAACATCACATCTTCAATACCTCCAACAGATACTCCCATGTCCTTCTCACGCTCTCTATATCCATCGATTCATTCGGTGTATGGATATCCTTCAGATCGGGGCCAATGGATATCGCATCAAGCCCATCTATCTCTCTGTCAAAGAATCCGCATTCTACTCCCGCATGGATCATCTCGACCTCCGGCGCATGAGAATACATCCTCTCAAACACACTGACCATATGGTCTCTCAGAGGTGATTTTTCTCTATACTCCCATCCGGGATAATCACCTGATACTAAAGCCATTCCTCCCAAAGCCTCAATACCTCTTACGACTCTGCCTATAAGCTCGTATTTCTCTGAATTTACATTTGACCTGACACAAAAGCCAAGCTCCAGCGTATCATTTTTAATCTCAAGTATCCCCATATTCAGTGAGGTCTGAACAAGCCCCTCCATCTCACGGCTCATCCTCTGTATACCGTTCGGAAGAAGTCTTAAAGCATTTATGACTCTTTTCATGGTATCCATAGTCATAACTTTTACCGTTTTAGGCAAGCCCATGCCATCTTCGGTATAAGCTCTGCCGGTTTTATCTGCATCCGCTTCGCTCTGCGGGCAGACAGTTCCGATTTCAATTTCTGTCAGACGAACATCAACATCGGGATCTGTCAGCCTGTATTCCGAACGAAATGCCGACTTCATTTTTTCTGCAATACCACCGATCTTATCTGATGAAACAGCTATATCAGCGTAGGCGGAAGCAGGGATAGCGTTGTCCTTGCTGCCTCCCGACACACTGATCAGCCTGATCTCATCCTCCATCTGTTCAAGGACTCTTCCAAGCAATATATTGGCATTTGCCCTGCCTTTATCTATCTCATTGCCGGAATGACCCCCTTTCAATCCGTCAATGGTCAGCCTGTAGAGCCTCATGACATGATCACATGCTGTGTCTGACGACAGATCACACGCCTCATAGCCGAGCTCCCACTTTCCCGTGACAAGCGCTCCGCCCGCACATCCGCAGAGTAAAACTCCCTCTTCCTCCGAGTCGATATTTAAAAGCATCCTTCCCTTCAATATGCTCATATCAAGAGCTGCCGCCCCCAACATCCCTATCTCTTCATCGACCGTAAATACAGCTTCAATAGGCGGATGGGCTATTTTTTCGGAATCAAGAATGGCAAGTATATAGGCAAGCGCTATCCCATCATCAGCTCCAAGAGTCGTCCCACGGGCAGTGATCGTCTTCCCGTCACAAAGCAGCTCAAGACCTTCATTTTCCATATCAATATCCGTGCCCGGCTCCTTCTCACAGACCATATCCATATGTCCCTGAAGGATGATGGGCGGCATATCCTCATAGCTTGTCCCTGACTCAGATGGAGTGACTACCGAACCATCATCATAGCTTGTCCCGGGTTCGGATGGTGTGCCGGATGTACCCGGAGCAAAGATCACAACATTTCCGGGGTCATCGCGCACCACATCCAGACCGTGTTTATTGGCAAAGTCAACCAGATAATCACTTATCTTCCGGGTGTTTCCGGAGCCGTGAGGGATAGCTGCTATCTCCTCAAAGTATTTAAAGACCTCTGCCGGTTCATATTTATCAATTACAGACATTTTATTTCTCCTTGTATTCTTATTCGCAGCTGTAACCTCTCACGTCACAGCCTGTCTTTTCTAAAGTTTTCAGTGACTTGCCGCTGATCAGTATATCCTCTCCGAGAGTCATGACCTCTACATCAGTCAGCCTGAGAGCATCACTAAGGCGCTCGACCCCTGCTCCTCCGACAGGTCCCTTTGCAGCCTCTCCTCCTGAGAGCTTTGGCGCGATATATGCATATACCCTGTCTATCAGCTCCCTGTGTTCAAAAAATGCGCCGTGTATATGCGATCCGCCCTCGATGAGTACGCTGTCGAGCCCAAGCCCGCCCAGTTTTTTCAGCAGATCAGTAACCGATACATGACCATTTTCATCGACGGATAAGGGCAAAAGCTTTATTCCCGACTCTATCAGTTTTTGTTTTTTTTGATAAAAACCCATGCTTTCATTATCGTTTTGATCTCTATTATTATTCGGTTCGAGGTCTGAACCATAGGCTATAATCGTAGGGATATCAGCAGCGGTTTTTACTATTTTTGAATCAATGGGGATCCGCAGATGCGTGTCCATGATGACCCTTGTCGGATCGTAGGAAAGAACAGGCTGCTCTCCACCTGTAAGCAGACTGACAGACGGCACATCCTCTCCCCTGTAATCAAGCCCCGGATCATCAGCTATTACGGTGCCGACACCGACAAGGATAGCTGAATATTTTTTTCTGAGACCATGTACATGCTTTCTTGCCTCATCACCCGTTATCCATTTGGAGTCACCGGTGCATGTGGATATCTTTCCGTCCAGTGTCATTGCGTATTTCATTGCCGTATATGGCATTTTGGAAGTGATATATTTAAAAAATATATCATTCAGCTCATCACATTCATCCTTCATGAAATGAGGTATTACCTCGATGCCCGCCGCTTCCAATTGCCTGATCCCCTTGCCCGCGACCTTGGGATTCGGATCATCTGAACCCACATACACTCTTTTTATCCCGCGCTCGATGATAAGATCGGTACACGGCGGAGTCTTGCCATGATGACAGCAGGGCTCCAATGTAACAAACATGGTAGTACCTTTTAGATCTTCCTCACAGCTAAGTATCGCATTTCGCTCGGCATGATATCCGCCGCAGTATTCATGCCATCCCCTGGCTATGATCCCAGCACTGCCGTCGGCATTCTCACGCACTATCACACAGCCGACAAGCGGGTTGGGGGAGGTGAGCCCCTCTCCTCTTTTTGCAAGCTCTATTGCAAGCTGCATATATTTTTCTTTATCCATCATATACTCCTGCTCAAACAGTAATAATACCACTTTTAAGTATAAACAGTTCCTTGGTCACTTTATTGTCACAGTGTATTCTTAATAATTATTTAATGTATTCTGATTGTTTATATGCTATAATACCGCATAGTGAGATCCGTAAACAGAGCAACAGACAGCCGGGCGGACTGCCCACCGGGAAAGGATACTAATATGAGTACATCAGCTAAAAGCAATTTTGGAAGATTTTTGATACTTTGGGCGGGTGAGTTCATTTCGTCGATCGGAGGCGGACTGACAAGCTTTGGTCTGGGAGTTTATGTTTTTTCAAAAACCGGAAGTGCAGGAGCGATGTCACTCGTTACGTTTCTTGGGTTTTTGCCGACTTTTATTCTGAGTGTTCCGGCAGGAGTTCTTGCTGACAGATTTGACAGAAGGATACTGATGATGATCGGGGATGGTTTTTCTGCTTTAGGTATACTCTTCATCCTGTTTTGTATGAGAGACGGAGATGCCGCTGTCTGGCAGATATGTACAGGAGTTTTTATCAGCGCTTCATTCTCCGCACTGCTTGAACCTGCTTACAGAGCAACCATCACAGACCTTTTGACCCGGGACGAATATTCAAAAGCCAGCGGTCTGGTGAGTATCGCCGGAAGCTCGAGGTATCTGATATCACCTCTTATTGCCGGACTGTTGCTTGGCATCAGTGATGTCAGACTTTTGATGTGGCTTGATGTAGGTACATTTTTTCTGACAGTGTTTTCCACCGCTTTTGTAAAAAAAGGAA
>JAGBOK010000104.1 GCA_017633905.1 Eubacterium sp.
CTGCGAGATACTTCGCAACAGTATTATTCACAACCTGGATTTTCGATTCGGTTTTTGTTGCGAATTTAGTTACTTCTTCTTGTACTTCCATGGTTGTACCACCTTTTTCAAGAAGAGCAATGTCCCCGTTTACTTTATCAAGACCATCCGAAAACCATTTATAAGGATCTCCAGTATTGATCATACTCTGATAGCTTTCTTTCAATTTAGTAAGCTCTGCTAACTTGTTGATAATTACCGGATTATCAACCTGAACATTAACGAATTCTTTCACTTGAACTAAAGATTCTTTTGTAACTTCCACTGTTTTTGTCAAAGTTTTTGACAAAATCCCAGAAACTACGGTACCTACAGCAAAGCCTGCTGTTAACCCCCAAAAGACGATGGGGAGTGTACCCATCTTGTAGCCTTCTTTTTCTCCCGAATCTGCTGCCAGAGCCTTTGCTCTCAGGGCATCAGATGTAAGTGCCACACCGCCCTTCTCATATATCTCGCGGTTGACACCTTCATATACCGATGCTTCTTTTGTATCACTGATGGTTTTTTCCACAGCTTCATATGAGCTCTCGTCAGAGATCGCCATCGAGAAAAGCTCCGTAAGTGATAGGAAATCAAGTCCTGCAGTCTGTCCCGCACTTAAAGATTCCACTATAGGATAGAGACTTCGTATGCCTTCATCCGTGGAGACCTCATCGAAATCTCTGTCGAAAAAGTCAAACAACGTCTCACCATCATACTCTATCAAATTCATATACCCGCATATAGCAACTATCTGGGTATCGATCGTCTGCTTTGCCACTTCTGTCTGTATATCTGACTGCTCTTCAACGTCCTCAGCTGTCATCTCGTTTGGATCACTGTTCTGCATATCATCTATCATCGTATCGACGGCATCATTTATATATTCACTGTTATCAGAGACCTCATCCACCTTGTACTCAAACTCGTCTATCTGAGACCGAAAGTCCTCCCACTTCTCCAATATGATCTCAGCCGTGTCGCGGTACTTCCTGTCAAGCGCCGCATAGATATCAGTCCTTGATGTGAGAGAGGGATCCTCCTCCTCAATCTCTGCCATCAGGTCATCAAGAGTAGTTTCAGAAAATCTGTCGACCCA
Source organism: Eubacterium sp. (assembly GCA_017633905.1). Classification (GTDB taxonomy): domain Bacteria; phylum Bacillota; class Clostridia; order Lachnospirales; family Lachnospiraceae; genus Eubacterium_F. Next base: position 1,118 of record JAGBOK010000104.1, read on the forward strand.
TGTGTCATCAGATGTGTCTGATGCACGGCTCACAAGTTTTTTCAGAGAAAGTGTCGCCTGTCCGTTCGCCTGCATGAGGAGTGTCAGGATATCGCAGTGATTCTTTTTCTCTGCATCTGAGAGATTGTTATAGGCAGCGTCACCCATCTCATACTTGGTTTTGTTCAGCAGCAGGTCACCCATCGGCTGACCGCCCGTATCATCGTCAGTCAGCTTGTTTAACAGTCTTCTCATATAGTCAGCACGGATATAGTTCGGTGATGATTTTGGCTTTTTATAGTTTGCCCTGTACTCCTCGAGTGTCGCTATAAATCTGTCAACAAATGGTTTGATCTGACTGTTCATGTGCTTGTCCATGAGGATGTTGTAATCCTCGATGGAGTAACCGCCCTTCATGTTCATGACTGCTAAATCAGTGACGGCATCATTTACATCATCTGTCGTCTTGTAGCCAAGATAGACAATCTTTTCGTTGGCTCCGCGCTTCAGGGCGCTCTTTGAGCCTGCGTCCTTGTTGAGATCGGCGAGTGCGCCCGACTCATCTGTCAGGATGGTAAAGCCCTCTGCTTCAAGCTCTTTTTTGGCTTCTTCTTCGGTCTCACCCATACCGACACGCACCTCGCTGATGTATTTCCCACCATCTCCCGCTGCGAGTGAGCGAGGCGCCGCGTCACAGAGCGGACTGATGGAAAACATCAGCACGATAAGCACCATAGCCATAAGTCTTTTTGCGATAGTCTTCATCTTTACGACCCCCTTTTTTATTTAGAAAAAGTTGCAGCGCAAAGCGCCTTCATATCCGATCATCCTTAAACCTGATCATGCAGCCATGATATCACATAAAGCGTGACAAAAGGGTGACAAAAAAGCCGCTGCCGGATTTCTTTTGCCCACACTCATTTTAAACAAAGTTACATTTCCTCAAGAATAAACGGAAGCATATATATAGGCCGAAATAAAAGCATCTCATCATTTCCTACATCTTTTTGAGATAATAAATACTGAGTGTGAATCTTTGATGAGTATTTTTTTGAAAACTCTGTTATGGATGCATGAAACCTGACAGAGGATGATTTTACCTCAAACGGAACTATCTTTGTATGGGATGATATCAAAAAATCGATCTCATAGCTGTGAGAGCTGTTATTCTTCTTCCATGTATGATAGTATAGTTTTTTCCCTGATGCTGCTATCATCTGAGCCACGAGATTCTCATACAGGTAACCCAAGTTGGCTGATAGCTTGTCTCCCATAAGCTTTATATAAATATCTTTATTTGTTTCTTCTTCGGCGTTAAATAAAAGAGTTGTAAACAGACCCGTATCACTCAGATAAACTTTGTACGAATCCAAAGATTTGGTCTGACTTAGTGATACAGAAGGATCCATGGTGTTGTATGAAAGCAAAACCGTTTTTGAAGATAACAATTCAGAAAAAAGCTCCAGATCCTTATTTGTTGTTCGTTTACCAAGAGCATTGGATATGATAAATCTGTTTTTATTGGAAGAAAGCTGACTCGGGACCGCCTCATACAGATTTGATATCCTTCCGGAAGGATCTATTTTGTGAAAATCATCTTCATACAAGCTGATGATCTCTCTTTTTACTCTATCAACATCTTCAAAGCTATTTTTATTTATATACGCATCTACAGCCTGCGGCATTCCACCAACTGCCATGTATATCCTCAGATCTCGCATCAATTTTCGATTGACACTGTCACCTACAGGTTTTCCTGTTTTATAAAGCTTTCTGAGAATATCGCAGTCTTTTCCTGTAGCCAGCATAAATTCCTCATAATCCATCGGAAAAACCTGTATTTTATGCTCCTCTGACGGAATCACTATGTTTTTCACATTCTTTTTTATGCTGATAAGAGAGCCTGTTTCAATATAATAATATCTTCCGTCAGCAACCAGGTATTTTATAGCCTGACGAACTTCCGGCGCAAGCTGGATCTCGTCAAAAATGATCACGGATTCTTTTTCATATAGTATTGTGCCTGATACAGCCTGTATCCTCAAAAAAAAGTTGTCAAGATCTGCAATATCATCGAAAACAGCTGACATTTCATGAGTTATATTAGCAAAATCAATCTTGATGTATGTCTTGAAATTATTCTTTGCAAACTCCTCGGCTATAGTCGATTTTCCGACACGGCGTGCGCCTTCCAACAGAGCGGCATAGTTATTGCTGTATTTATCCTTCCACTCAGTCAATGCATCATATGCTTTTCTTTTAAACATGATCACACCTCGTATTCTTTCATCTTAACCAAATTAAGGAAACACCGATATAATCGATCTTTCCTTAATCATGATGTCAGCCCAATAATGATAAGTGCAGATATTTCAAGTTAATATTAGCATATAAGTGCAGTTATTTCAAGTAAAAATTTGTGTAAAAGTGCAGTTATTTCAAGTAAATTCGTCAAAGAGCCTGATCACACCTCCTCCGGTCTCTTTTTGCGGCGGGACATCACGAGTCCTCCAAAGAGCGCACCTACCACGAGTCCCACGCCGCCGCCGATGGCAAGCGAACCCGGTGTGAAGAGTGATCCTGCCGCGCCGGCACGCTGCACGGAGGTGTCACGCTTGAAGTAGACCTTTATCTCCGGGGTTTTATCCGGGAAAAGGTATTTGGCGCTGTTTATGTTGCAAGCGGGTTTTGATCCAAACGCATGGATGCCCGTCGAGTAGCCATCCGGAACCCCGTCTCCGTTCAGCTTATACAGCAGTGAGTCCGCAAGTATCGGTAAGTCGTTCTCATACTTGACTGCGTAGAGCGACAGCCACTGTGTACCTATGTCACCGTTTAGGTCGTTCGCATCTCCCATGACTTCAAAGTTTTTCTTGGTTATAGAACTGTCTCCGGCTGTCCTGTTGCACTTCACGACCCGATAATAGGCGGTCTGATTTTTGATCATGACCTGCTCGCCCTTTTTGTTTGTCGCGGTTATGTCCGCCTCCTCGACCATGTATTTCGGTATAGGTGTAAACTCAGTGTCGTAGAAGGATGCCGCATCCAATATGGTCATGACTGTGGATATGGTGGTCATGATGACCGTGATGACAGCCATGCCTACTGCGAGATACTTCGCAACAGTATTATTCACAACCTGGATTTTCGTTTCGGTTTTTGTTGCGAATTTAGTTAC
>JAGBOK010000105.1 GCA_017633905.1 Eubacterium sp.
ATGAGAAATTAGACTTTGATGACATAGTATCGCGTATGACGGCGATATTTGACGATACGGGTAATGCGGATGAAATAACGGGAGCGTAAAGATAAACATGAGAATGATACCCGGATCGATAGCATGGCAGCCACACGCAGACAAAGATGATTTGCGATATTCCCGGACGCTTTCTATGGGCGGAAGCGAACTCAGGAGAACGGGCATATCTGCTGCAGGCGTGTGGCGGAAGGGTTTATGGTAGGTATATGGCGCGTTTTATCTTTCCTCTCCAAAACATCCTGAATATGAAGGAGAAGCTGGAGGAGCAGGCAAAAAATGAATACTCCCAGGCAAACATGCGTCTCAAAGAAGCCCAGGATGAGGAGGAGCGTCTGAAAAAAAGGTGGATGGATGCCGAGGATGAGTTAAGAAGAGTATTATCCGAAAGCCTCAATGTGATGGAGGTAAAAAGGCATGAGGATGCCGTTGAGATATTAAAGATGTACACAAGAAACCAGCATCTGGTCGTGATACAAAAGGCGAGAGATGTTGAGATAGCAAGAGAAAAGCTGAATGAGGCGATGAAGGACAGAAAGACCTTTGAAAAGCTGAGGGAGCATGCCTTTGAGGACTTTATAAAGGAGCAAAACCTCGCCGAGCAAAAGGAGATAGACGAGCTTGTCAGCTACAGGCACGGAAGAGTGTAGGCAGTAAAGACAGCATATGGTTGTCAGAGTATCAGGATAGCGGGTTGCATATGCGATCCGCGCAAGGAAGGAAAGAACTATGGCAAAAGCAGAAGAAAAAAATGAAAATAATGAAGAAAATATAGAAGCCACGGCGGATGCGGGAGACGGTGCCGGCTCCAAGATCGTAACTATGATCATAGTGTTGGTGATAGTAATAATCTGGCTTGCGATATTCGGTATACTGATAAAGCTTGATGTCGGAGGCTTTGGCAGCGGTGTGCTCTATCCCGTGCTAAAGGATGTTCCCGTGATAAACAATATCCTGCCCGAGCCCGACGAGAAGACGGCGGAGAGCGGATACTATGATAATCTTGCCGATGCCAATGCAAGGATCAAGGAGCTCGAGGCACAGCTCGCCTCATCAAACAGCGCGGATACCGCCAATACGGATGAGATAGAAGAGCTGAAAAAAGAAAACGCAAGGCTTAAAAAATTCGAGGAAGCACAGTCGTCATTTGCAAGGCAGCGGTCTGAGTTCTACGAGGAGGTAGTCTACAATGACAAAGCTCCCGACACGGAGGAATATAAAAAATTCTATGAGTCGATCGATCCGGACAATGCAGCCAAGATATATGAAAAGGTAGCGAAAAAATATCAGTATTCACAGGAGATCAAGGATCAGGCTGATATTTACGGGAGGATGGAGCCTGCCAAGGCAGCGGAGGTTCTCTCCGAGATGGCGGGCGATCTTGATCTGGTAGCGCAGATACTTGACAGCATGCAGGCGGGCAAGGTCGCTACCATATTAAACCAGATGGACAAGGACGTTGCGGCACAGATCACGACCAAGATGACCGCAAATAAAAAGTGAGAACCGTATGGATACAGAGTGCCGGCGGCATCGGTGACAGTTTCAAGCATATTCTCCTAAAGTTCTTTTATATTCTGCCGATATATAACGTGTAAAGTCATGTTTTTATATCGTTAGCACGAAAGGAGGACAAGGCATGAAGACACAGGGTATCACCCTGATGACTTCCCGGACTACGGAAGTTAAGGTCAAAAGAAAGACCGAAGCAACGGATACCACCTTTGACAGCTTTATTTCAAACAATGCCACGGCTGCGAGCAGAAACCGCACATCAAATGAGAGCATTGCGGATACCAGGTCAAAGATGGAGAACAGTTCCAAAGTTCAAACTTCTAAAAAATCTGAGGACGGATCCTCATCAAATAAAACCGCAGGCAAGGATGCTGACAATACACAGGTTAATAACGACGGGAAGGAAACAGGTACCGTAAAGGCAGATTCAAAAACAGATGCAAAAAATTCCGTAAATGATACGGCAGAGACAAAAGAGACCGGTACGGAGACCGCGCTTGTAAACGATGATGGCACCGTCAATATCGAGAAAGTCAATGAAGAAGTAATGGCAATTCTTCAGGACATGTTTTCCATGTTTCCCGAAGAGCTTAATGACATATTCGATATGATGGATATGCAGCCGGCAGATCTGATCTCCGGTATCATGAACGGAGATATAGAGAGCTTTTCCATAACGACGGTACAGACCTTTGTGATGGAAGTCCATGGTATCGAGGATCCGGGAGCTTTTCTGACCAATGATCTTTTGAACTCAGAGTTAAATGACCTCTATGACAAGATGAAGTCGATCCTTGCGGAGATGATGAGAGTAGGCGTAGAGGATCTTGACAAGGTAGAAAAAAGTGTATGGGATTCGATACAGGCACAACTATCAGGTATCAGACCGGAAAGCCTGAATGAGAACGGGATAGTACAAAATGAGAATGTCATACCCGTGGATAACGATGCAGAGGCTGTTTCAAACGTAACTGCCGATGACGTAAATGATATCAATATCGTTGTGGAAAACAACATGACAGATCAGGGGATGGGCTCATCCTCTCAGTCGGGAGCAGAAACCGGAACAGGCACGGGAGCAGGACAGGGAGCAGAAGCCGGACTTGGCAGCGAGGCGCTTCGTGATGCGGCGACAGACTTAGAGACAGCCACCAGAAATCAGGCGGTCTCAAACGCGCAGGCATTTGCAGAGGCTGTCACGGAGGCAATGGATCCCGACGTTTCCGAGATCGCCGGGGCAACAAGACAGATGACCGAGATAGTAGAGCAGGTCGTAAGACAGGTGAGCATCAGAATGATGCCCGAGTCTACCAACATGGAACTGCAGCTCCATCCGGCGAGCCTTGGCAGGGTAAATGTCCAGATAAACGCGACCGGTCAGGATGCGACAGCGAAGATCATTGTTGAAAACCAGCAGGCAAAGGAAGCACTTGAGAGCGGCATGATCAGGCTTCAGGAGGCATTTGAGGAAAGAGGCTTGAAGGTCACGGAGGTCGAGGTCGAGATAGGAAACTTTGATCTGGGATTAAGACAGCAAAATGATCAAAGCAGCGAAGGAGACGGAAGGTCTGACGGCAGAGGAAACAGGGCAGGTTCAGGATCAGAAACCGATGCAGTCACGGAGGCTGCAGACGCTGCCGAGAGGAACTTAACGGATGCTTCGAGAGTAGAAGCTAACAGTACGGTAGACTATACGGCATAATAAAACATAGTGTAAATGACGATCAGGAGGTGATCAGATGGCAGTAACAAGTTCAAGTCTTCAGACGGCGCTTGATGAATTGACCTACAAGGATCTTGAATCATATGACAAGTCAAATGTCAGAGGAAGCTCTGCTCTTGGCAAGGAAGAATTTCTAAAGCTTCTCACCACGCAGCTCAGCTATCAGGATCCGCTCAATCCGCAGTCAGATCAGGACTTTATCGCACAGCTCGCGCAGTTTTCATCACTCGAGCAGATGCAAAACTTAAATTCGACCTTCAACAACACGTCAGCATATTCGCTGATCGATAAATACGTTGAGATCGAGACGACCAACGAAGATACGGGAGAGACCAAGCAGGTCGACGGTATCGTAGACAGCGTCAAGGTGAGCAAGGACGGAGCGAAGGTCGTAGTTGACGGCATCTCATATGATGTAAACGATATCTACAAGGTCGCAAATCCGACTGATGAACAGTGGGTTGCAAAACTTGAAGCAGATGCCAAGGCGAAGGAAGAGGCAGAAAAAGAGGCAGAAAAAGAGAACGACAAATAAAACGATAATATAAAGTATTGTGATATTTTTGCCGATATAAACAGCAGATGTAACCGGTAACAGTCGATGGAACGGAGGGGCCTATGAACATTGAACAGATCAGGGATATGTATCCGGGCTCCGTTGTAAACAAGGCAAGGAGCCAAAACGATGCAGTGACCGATGAGGCAGGAGCCACCTTTGGTGATTATCTCATCGGAGCAAAAAAAGCCGATGACGTGATTTTCTCCAAGCATGCCGCAAGACGCATCGATTCGAGACAGATCGAGATGTCGGATGAGCAGAGGCAGAGGCTGAACGCCGCAGCTGACAAGGCAAGAGGCAAGGGACTTAAAGAATCGCTTGTGATGGTAGATAACATGGCATTTATCGTTAATATCAAGAACAACACGGTAGTGACAGCGGTAAATGATACTGAGAAAAAGGTATTTACCAACATAGACGGAGCAATCATCGGTTAGCAAAGACAAATGGCAAAACAGGCAGCATCCCGACGGAGGCTCCGCGGTCAGTGCGGAACACGTCGTCGGAGAAAAGTAACTTGGAAACCAAAATACGCCGGCCCGAAAGGCAATTAAAAAAACGGAGGTCAGGCATCAGGACAGGATGCACCCCGGATTGTCCCAGGAAGCGTATATGAGATTCCCGAATGACAGAGGGAAGAGACAATGGAGGGACTAAAGCTATGATGCGATCACTCTTTTCCGGAATATCCGGACTAAAGGTTCACCAGACCAGAATGGATGTTATCGGTAACAATATTTCAAACGTTAATACCGTGGGATTTCGTGCCAGCACGGTAAACTTCACGGATGTTTTCTATCAGACCTCACAGGGAGCATCGGGGCCAAATGCAGAGACAGGGGCTCCCGGTACCAACGCGACCCAGATAGGTCTTGGCGCAAACGTTGCCGCGATCGCAGTTGATCTGTCCGGAACAGGAGCTACACAGCGTACAGACAGAGGAATGGACGTCATGATCAACGGCGATGCTTTTCTCATCGCGAAGCAGAACGGAAATACCTACTTTACAAAGTCAGGAGCGCTTGATATCGATGCCAACGGAACGCTCTACTGCACGACCAATGGTGCGGCGATCCTCGGCTGGCCTGCCGTAGATGACGGAAACGGCAACCGTGAGATCAGAAAAGACACTGCGACCACGTTGCAGCTGATGGGTGGCGAGAATGCGTATTCGGCACCGAATGCAACACAGAATATCTCTCTCAAAGGAAATATAGATTCAAACGATCCGCAGCTCAACTTCACATCAGCTACGCAGAGCACCGGTTATCCGGTATCGATGAGCTTTTATGACAAGCTCGGCGGATTGAATACCGCGAAGTTTGTCATCCACAAGGACAGCGCAAGCGCTGATTCACTCTACACTCTGAAGCTGACGGATATCCTTGACTCTGACGGAAAGTCCCTGCTAAAGGTGCAGGATCCGGCTACGGGTGAGTGGTACGCAACATCAGATACCACATCTCCGGTTTACAATGCCGCCAATCATATGAATATAAATCTCGAAGCATTGACGGCAGGCACCGGAAGTATTACATACACCTGCTCCAAAACAGGAGAGCTGACATTTACAAACACCAATACGGCAGTGACCGGAGGATGGCCAAAGCTTAAATTCTCTGGCGCCACGGGTGAATTTGAATACGTCGGAGGACAGGCTGATTCTGCCGGAAACCCGACCGCTACTCCGCCGGTACCGGCACAGAAGAGTATCCGTCTCGGACTTGTCAAGGGAGTCGGAACAGACATAGAAAGCCCGTTCCTGAACACGGAGGCTTCTACTACAAGGTCTACTGACGGCGGTATGTTTGCAGGAGGTGTGTCGATCGACTTCTCAAATCTTACCATGTATGCGCAGGACGGTGTCAGCAATGTAAAACCGACCAGAGGCAAGGAGGATGGGACCGGAACAGGTAATGCGGCAGGATCTCTCAACGGATTCTCGGTACAGCAGGACGGCAAGATCTTCGGTGTTTATTCAAACGGAGACAAAAACCTCCTCGGTCAGATAGCAGTTGCCACCTTTGCCAATCCGTCAGGACTTGAAGCAGCGGGAAATTCACTTTTCTCCGCGACCAAGAACTCAGGTGATTTCGACGGTGTCGGGATTGATATTTCAGAGGTCGGCAAGTTCTCTGTAGGAGCTCTCGAGATGTCAGACGTAGACCTTGCAAATGAGTTTACGACGATGATAACCACACAGCGTGGTTTCCAGGCAAACTCACGAGTTATCACTACTTCTGATTCGATGCTTGAAGAGTTAGTCAATCTGAAACGATAAATCCCTGAATAAAAAAGGACACTGCCTGCACACGCACAGTGTTCTTTTTTTTTATCGCAGGGGCTGCGTTATGAATTATTGGGGTACTAAAAAAAGTTGTTTACAACGCTTGCTTTTTGTGATAGAATATTGTAGTTGTTGGAACCATGCCATGAAAATCCGTATATAAGGGCACAGGTCATTGCGGAGGTGTGAATTGATCGATGTGACTTTAATCAATGGTCAGATCATGAGTCTTAATGATGACTTGATCGAGACCGTGCAGGAAACACCTGATACCGTGATATCGCTCACGACAGGCAGAAAGGTCATTGTAAAGGAATCAAGACAGCAGATCAAAGAGCTCGTCACCAGGGCGAGAAGAGAGATCCATATTCCATAAGCTAAATCAAAAAGATTATGACAGATGACACATGAAGGCTTGGTACAGACATGTCTGGTGTGTCTAATGACGATAAAAAGGTGGTGTAGGCAGTGGACATAGCTTCAGTCGGCGGATTGTTAGGATGTGCGATCGCCGTTGTATATGGTATCGTGTCCGGTGATCAGGGATTTGCGGCGCTCGGGAACTTCTGGGACATGCCGTCTTTCCTGATCGTGGTTATCGGGGCGCTCATGTGTATGCTTATCCAGTCCGACGGTATAGCCGGATGGGTAGGCTCGCTAAAGACCTTTATGATAGGCATCAAGGCACCCTCATATGATATATCAGAGATCATTACCAAAATAATAGAGCTTGCAAACGTGGCGCGCAAGGAAGGTCTTCTGCAATTGGAGGAGGCTGCGGGCGAGATAGACAATGAATTCATGAAAAAAGGTATCATGCTGATCGTCGATGGTACCGATCAGGAGCTCGTGGCATCAATACTTGAAACAGAGATCGGCGCCATCAACGGCAGACACTCTGCCAAGTGCGCGTTCTGGGAGGCGTTCGCCGGAATGGGACCTGCATGGGGAATGATAGGAACGCTCATCGGACTTATCAACATGCTTAAGCTCCTTGACGATCCGAGCTCCATAGGACCTAACATGGCGGTCGCCCTGATCACGACTCTCTACGGTTCGCTGATCGCGAACTGGTTGTGTATCCCGATGGCGACAAAGCTGAGAGCCATCAACTCACAGGAGATCATGATGATGAATGTCATCAGTGAAGGTATCCTCTCGATACAGGCAGGCGAGAACCCGCGTGTCATCGAGGAGAAGCTCAAGTCCTTCATGTCACCGTCTGAGCGCGGAGGCGTTGGTGAAGAAGGCGGCGGAGGTGGTGAGGCTTAGTGGCTAAGATAGAAGAGGATGAACCCGCCGACACCGGCGGATGGATAAACACGTTCGCCGATCTGATGAACCTGCTGCTGTGCTTTTTCGTGCTTCTTTTTTCCATGTCAACGGTAGATGCGGAGAAATACGAGCAGGTAGTAAAGTCGATGTCTGAGAGCATCAATATATTTGATGGCGGAGGACA
>JAGBOK010000106.1 GCA_017633905.1 Eubacterium sp.
GATATGGCACTTCCGCTCACCGCTGCCATCGGATACTCCCTCTCAAATCTCGAGAACGGTCTTACTACCACTATCATAAGCAGAAGCATCAGACCTCCGATGCCCGCAGCCATGATGATCGCTCTTTTCTCTGTCATACTCATCTCCCCAAAATCACTTGACATATCGGATAATATGGTATATCATATAATTATAGAAACAAAAAAAGGTGCTACCAATCGGAGTAAACTCCGGATAGACGGTTAGCCCAAGCAAGTATAAACAGTTATACCGTCATGCTGTGCCAGAGCGTGGCGGTTAGTTTTGTATGTTCATATCTCTTCCAAGGGCATAACCAATAGAAAAGCATGTGAGACATAAGCTGATAATAGCAATAATCTCCATACGCATTGCCCTACTTTCTATGTGATCAGAGGGCTAACCGCCTACCGTCATCGACAGCACCTGTTACTATTATACTACAACATTTTATTAAATGCAAGAGTACGCGAGAACAAATGTTCTAAAAAAGGAGGATAACAATGGAAAAAAAAGGAATCATAGCTGAGTTTAAGGAGTTTGCGCTGAGAGGCAACGTGATCGACCTGGCAGTCGGCGTTATCATAGGCGCTGCATTTCAGGCGATCGTAAATTCTTTGGTTGAGGATATTCTCTCACCTATCCTTGGTTTGGTACTGCAGGGAAACCTAAGCGGTCTTTCACTCAATCTTTTTGACGGTGCCGTCAACATCAGATACGGTGCATTTTTCATGGCGATAGTTAATTTCTTTTTGATGGCTTTGGTTATTTTCTTCATCGTGAAGGGGATCAATGCAGTCAGAAACCGCGGCAAGCAGGCAGACAATCCGGAAGCGACCGAACAGACCTGTCCGTATTGCCAGAGCACCATCTCTATCAAGGCAACGAGATGCCCTCACTGCACCTCAGAGATCAAGCCTCTGCCCTGATGAGTCCTGTGTTGCACGGTGCAGGCGAAGGTTCTTCAGGCTATATGTTGCCGAATATAATGGGTGATAGTTGTAAACAAGTAATTTTATTGGAGAGATAAAGCTATGAATAGCGAGTTGGAAGAGATCAGCATTGGCAGAGAAGGGCTCATGAACCCTCTCAGATATGTTCTGACCTTTGCAATAGTAATATCTGCATATGATACGGGGCGGGCGATCCTGTCCTTCATCGAGCTTATGAGACTTCCCGAAATGGATGTGCTGCTCGTTCTGCTATGGCTGCTTACCGCGCCGCTGTCATTCGCAGCAGTTTTTTTCTTCTTTTTCTCATGCAAGAAGCTCAGAGAAGGAAGGTCTGCCGGCATGACGATCACCATCGCTTTCGGGCTGATGATATTATCAAGTGTATCAAATCTCATCTCACAGGCAAGCATCCTGAACGGAAATGGTCTGAGTATCATGATACTGTGTGCGATCGTACTGGTATGCTATATCATATGCTTTTTGTATTATCAGAGGATCGGCACAAAATTCCTGACATACTTTGCCGCAGCCATGAACGTTCTCTGCGGTGGCTATTATCTGCTGAACGGGATCAAACTTGTGATAGATGAGCCTGATCAGCTGCTTGGATATTTGTTTACATCGTATTTCACTGCGTTTTTGGTCGCGGTAAGTGTACTGCTGTTTGTACTGACCGTAGATTATGGTCCTGTAATAGAGATCGTTGATGAGGATGAAACCATAGACTAACCGATCAGCTCTGCTAAAATATTCCTGCGACAGAAAACACCCCACCGGGAAATCCCCGTGGGGTGTTTTTTCATACTGTAAAAATAACATGCCTCACGGCATCAAAACTGTCTGCCAAGCGATACCATTTCTATTGCGGAAAGCGCAGCATCATAGCCCTTGTTGCCCGCCTTGGTGCCTGCGCGCTCTATTGCCTGTTCGATATTGTCTGTCGTGAGAATGCCAAACAACGTCGGTACGCCGCTCTCCAGTCCCACAGCAGCAACTCCCTTGCTGACCTCTGCGCATACATAATCATAATGCGAGGTTGATCCTCTGATAACTGCTCCCAGACAGATCACTGCATCGTATCTTCCCGAGGCTGCCATTTTCTTGGCTATAACTGGGATCTCAAATGAACCCGGCACCCACGCAAGCTCTATATCATCAGTATTCACTCCGTGGCGCACGAGTCCGTCCTGTGCTCCCGCCACCAGCTTACTCACGATAAATTCATTGAACCTCGCTGCCACGATACCGATCTTCATTCCCTCGCCGATAAGTTTTCCTTCAATAATCTTCATTTTATATTCCTCCTGTGGTTTCATATGTTTTTCTATAAAAGTTCCGCAACCTGCGACAGACCTGCATAAGCATTGCGGCAGGCTGTCCGATAAGCTGAGTTTTCGGACAGCCTGCCGGGTATTTGATCACTCATAGCTCGTCATGTGAGCCATTTTTTCCTGTTTGGTCTTCAAATATTTATAGTCCTCCGGATGTGGCTCGATCTGGATAGGAACCCGCTCCTCGATCGTGATGCCATAGCCGGACAGACCCGCTATCTTCTTGGGATTGTTCGTGAGAAGCCTAAGTCTCTTCACTCCGAGCTTGATGAGTATCTGCGCTCCGATCCCGTATTCTCTCAGATCAGGCGGAAAACCGAGGCGGATATTTGCCTCTACCGTATCAAGCCCTTCTTCCTGAAGCTCATATGCTTTTAGCTTGTTCAAGAGTCCTATTCCGCGACCCTCCTGTCTCATATAGAGAAGTATCCCCCTGCCCTCTTCGGCGATCATTCGCATCGCCGAGTCAAGCTGTTCGCCGCAGTCACACCGCCTCGAACCAAATACATCTCCGGTCAGACACTCCGAATGCACCCTGCATAACACAGGTTCACCGTCATCGATCTCTCCCATGGTCAGTGCCACATGATGCTCGCCATTGGTAATATTTCTAAAGCCGTGTATCCTGAACTCTCCGTACCTTGTCGGAAGCTTTGCATTTGCCTCCTCTGACACAAGAGTCTCTGTTTCGAGACGTTTTCTGATCAGCTCCTCAATGGTGATCACCCTGATGCCATGTTCCCTTGCAAAGTCATACAGAGCCGGCGTCCTCATCATCGTCCCGTCGTCACTCATGATCTCACAGCATAGTCCGCATTCTGCGAGACCCGCAAGCCGCATGAGATCCACTGTCGCCTCAGTATGTCCGGCCCGCTTTAGCACTCCGCCCTCTCTTGCCTCGAGCGGAAACATATGTCCCGGACGTCTGAAGTCCTCCGGTCTCACGTCAGGATCCACACACTTCATGGCAGTTACCGATCTCTCGACCGCTGATATTCCGGTCGTTGTTGACACATGATCTATAGATACCGTAAAAGCAGTCGCGTGATTGTCCGTGTTGTTCTCGACCATCTGTGAGAGCCCGAGCTTCTCTGTAAGAGCCTTGCTCATAGGCATACATATAAGCCCCTTTGCATCGCTTGCCATGAGATTTACATTCTCTGTCGTAGCAAACTCTGCCGCACAGATGAGATCCCCCTCGTTCTCACGATCCGGATCATCTATAACAAGTATTACTTTTCCCGCTCTCAAATCATCTAAAGCTTCATCAATGGTTGCCAGAGGAGCATTGTTTTTTTCACTCATATCAATTATCCTTATCACTAATAATAGTTTTACTATGCTATAAAAAACCGTTCTCCATGAGAAAATCCTCAGCATCTTTATATTCACCGGAAAGCCTGCCCGTACCGGTATGACCGGCTTTTGTCCGGTTCGTACTCTCAGACTCTGAAAATGACATAAGCCTCTCAACATATCTGCCGATGATATCAGCCTCGAGATTGACCACGTCACCCGGGTGTTTATCTTTTAATGTCGTATTTTCTATAGTGTGCGGAATGATGGAAACACTAAAGCTGTCATCTCCGACCGATGCGACTGTCAGACTGATGCCGTCTATGGCTATGGATCCCTTCGGGATTATGTAACGCATGAGAGCTTCTGATGAATTTTTTTCTCTGCCGGAAGCGCCTGTATATGCGCTATTGTCAGGAGCCCCGAGAGCTATCTCATACACCACAGCCATTTCCTGCTTTTTTACGGAGCGAATGGAACCGATGCCCTCGACATGACCTGCTACTATATGCCCGCCAAATCGCCCGTCAGCCCTCATCGCCCGCTCGAGGTTCACCCTGTCACCGGAGCTTAGATTCGATAAGGACGACCTTAAATAAGTCTCATCCATCACATCAGCGGAAAAACCGCTGCCATCAACCCCGGTCGCGGTCAGACATACTCCGTTTACGGCAATACTGTCGCCAACCTGTGTATTTTCCGTGACCCTGTCGGCTTTTATTCTAAGTCTCATCGAGCGTGCATTTTTTTCTATCCGCTCAACCACTCCGACCTCTTCTATTATTCCCGTAAACACCAATATCTCCTATCTCTAGTGCTACTGACACCAAATAACCGGACCATATTACTTGTCTGTTTTTCCACCTGCTTTGTTGCCCTCACTGTCTAACGCCTAAGTGATGTCAACTGCTCCCGCTATGCGGATCGCAGGACATCTCATATCCCGATGCCACCGCATCGACGCGTTCAGGCGCCTTGCAGGATGGAGAAAACATCCTGCGTAAATGGTCCAGATATTTAATGTCAGCAGCA
>JAGBOK010000107.1 GCA_017633905.1 Eubacterium sp.
GAAAAACTGGAAACTATGGTATAGTATGAGAGCAGTCAATTCTTGACCGCATCTCAGAGGGGACTTCTACCCTTGCTATTCCTACAGTAAATTTACGCGGCCCTCAAGATCAAAAAATATTGCGGGAAAAGTAAAACTATGGTATAGTATAAGAGTAGTTTTTTTGAATGTATCTTAAAGGGAGTCTTTTGAAATAATTCGTGAGGAATTGGTCGAATAGGTGATGTCACAAAATATGACTTTATGGGAAAGCCCGGTTTTCCGGTAAAGAAATAGAAGTTGAGCGAGTAAAGCAACAGAATAGGAGAATAGGCTTATGGGGATATATCTAAACCCGGGATATGCTAATTTCAGAGAGATGACTTCGGCAGAAATATATGTTGATAAAACTATGATGATTTCTGCTGTGAATAAGCTTATGGACCAGGGCGAGAAATTTGTTTGTATGTCACGCCCCAGGCGGTTTGGTAAGACGACAGCAAGTAATATGCTTTGTGCTTATTATGTCAAGGGATATGATACAAGTGAGTTGTTCGCACCATTTAAGATATCGAAGGACTCGTCCTTTTCTGATAAATTGAATCGTTACAATGTGATCAAACTGGATTGGAACAGTGAGTATCAGAACATAGAAGATCAGTCAAATCTGATAAATCATGTCGTTGGAAAGATAAAAAAGGAATTGATAGAGGGATTTCCGGAGGTGTCTCTTTCTGAAATAGATTCTTTGGGAGACTCCATCCTGAAGATTTATAATGAAACAGGCGAGACTTTTATTATTCTTATGGACGAGTATGATGTTTTGATCAGGGAAAGAGCTGATGAAAAACTATTTTCTCAGTTTTTGAGATTGCTCAATGGCCTTTTTAAAAGTGATACGATTCGTCCTGCTATTTCTCTGGCATATCTGACTGGGATTTTGCCGATAGTCCGTGATAAAGTACAGTCAAAATTGAATAATTTCAGAGAGTATACTATACTGGATGCACTTTCTCTAGCTGAGTATGTCGGATTTACCACAGATGAGGTGAAGACACTTTGTGATGAGTACAGCATGGATTTTGATGAATGCAGGCAGTGGTATGATGGTTACTATCAGCATGGATATGAGCTTTACAATCCGGAATCGGTCGTAATGAGCATGAAGGCTAAGCGGTATGGTAACTACTGGAACAGAACATCTACATATATGGCTATAGCTGAGAGGATACAGATGAATTTTGATGGTACTAAGGATGCAGTCATTCGTATGGTGGCCGGAGAAAACATTGGTGTCAATGTTGATAGATTTATGAACACGATGGATTCCTTCAACTCCAAGGATGATGTATTTGCTTATCTGATTCATCTGGGGTATCTGGCCTACAATCTTGATGACGGAACCTGCAGAATCCCAAATCGTGAGGTGAGAAACGAGTGGCTGAATGCCATAGCTGATGATAAGGATTATTTTGTTACAAACCGTATTATCGAGGCTTCCAGACAGCTTCTTGTCGATACGATAGCTGGTGACGAGGATGCTGTGGCTCGTTCGCTTGATGAGAGTCATATTCATGTTACATCTAATCGCAGCTACAATAACGAGGATGCTCTGGCGTCAGCGATTTATCTGGCATATATCTATGCGTTGAATGACTATACTTGTGTACGTGAGATGACGGCAGGAAAAGGATTTTCTGATGTTGTTTATATACCGGTACATCCCGATAATCCTGATCGGCCGGCTATGATCATTGAGTTAAAGAGAAATGATACGGTCGGGAGGGCTATCGATCAGATCAATTCAAAGAAGTATTTTATGGCGCTTGAGCATTATCAGGGGCAGATACTGTTTGTTGGGATTGATTATGATGAGAAGGATAAGTCACATACGTGTAGGATTCAGTGGTTTACGAAGGAAGAGTGAAGTTAGGAGCTCCGCGCGAGGAGGGTGTGCTCCGCACGTAAGCAACGAGCCGTGTAAAACCCCAAAAAGCACTCAGCTGGCGAGCGAGCTCGCCGATGAGTGCTTTTTCTGGTTTTGTACTTCTCATTGCTTACGTGCGGGTAACCGGACTTGAACCGGTACGGGATTGCTCCCGAGGGATTTTAAGTCCCTTGCGTCTGCCAATTCCGCCATACCCGCAGTTCAGGATCAGTATAGCCGATCCGAACGCTAATCATATAAGTCTGCCGCAAGCGGCAGACTCGCACGAGAATTGCGACATGACCGTTTAATTATATAGTATTTTTTATGTTTTGTCAATCAGTTACTTGCCGAGGCATATGCCTTGCCGTTTTTCATGTCGATCCCCTTGCGTGCCATGAGCTCTGAGACTGTGAGGATATCGTAGCCGTTCTCTATCAGCCACGGTACAACGAGCTTTACTGCTTCACACGAGGTCTCATGTATGTCGTGCATGAGGATGATGGAGCCGTCCTTTACTTCTTTTTTTACGGTTTTCAAAACCTCTTTTTCTTTTTCTCCGGGGCCATAGGAGGCTATATCCTTCCAGTCGAGTGTATCGACATCCCAGAGTATCATTGGGTATTTAAGATTCTCTCTCATGGCATCCGAGATGGCACCGTAGGGAGGTCTCACAAGCGTGATCTCATATCCGTCTGTCAGCTCCTTTACAAGCTCAGATGTTCTGCTCAGCTGGGAATTTACGTCCTTCATGGAAAGCTCTGACAGCTGCGGGTGATCCCAGGAGTGGTTGCCTATCTCATGACCTTCCTCGATCTCACGTTTCAGGATATCCTTGTTTATTTCACAGCGATAGCCCTGAACAAAGAATGTCGCATGAGCACCGTATTTTTTGAGTGTATCGAGAAGTCCGTTGGTGCCTTTGATACCTTTGTCCTCCTCTGTGCTTTTGGGACCATCGTCAAAGGTGAGGGCGACGGCTTTTTCTCTTTGCTTAGGTGTGGGCTCGGGTGTAGGTGTATCAGGGGGCAAAGTTACCATTACGGCTCCTTCCGTGGCTGCGTTCCCATCACTTCCCGCGGCGATCCTCGAGGCTGCGTTGTCAGAAGTCTCTTCGCCGGTATCGAGGAGCTTTGGCACCAGTATTATCAGTATTATTGCTCCGATCAGACATGCAAGCGCGGCTGCGATGCGTGGGATGTTCCATCTTGTAGAGCGCCCTCTCGGACGCATATCATAGCGGCTTCTGCTTCGTCTGTCATATTGCTTTCTGTAGTTTCTGCTCATATTATCACCATTTTGTTTGACCCGGATCTATATCCGAGCCGGACTGTTGTTATGAGTTTTCGTTTGTTTCTTTTTCGGTTTCCGTACCGTTGGTCTCGTCGTCATCGTCATCGACTCCGAAGTGGGAAACCACTGCATCGATCTGCTCGTGTGTGGGGACGACAAGCTCGGGATAGTCATCCGAGTCCCCTGCATAGGCATACGCCTGCGTGGGGAGTCCTTTTTTTCTGAGATGCCTGTCCATGTAGTATCTGACGGCGCGGTAGAAAAGCGCAAATACCGGCACTCCGATGAGCATTCCGATGACTCCGAACATTCCTCCAAAGAATATGATGGAGAACAGTATCCAGAAGCTTCCGAGTCCGATGGAGTTGCCGAGGATCTTCGGGCTGATGACATTGCCGTCGATCTGCATATATATGATTATTACGATCAGCCAGATGATAGCTTTGATCGGTGAGATCACAAATATCAGCAAAAAGCTTGGTATCATTCCTATGAACTGACCGAAGAACGGTATCAGGTTGCACACCGCAAGCAGCACGGAAACGAGGGTGGCATACGGGATGTCGGCAAGCCACATAAATAAAAATGTTACCACGCCCACCAACAAAGAATCCATGATCTTGCCGGTGATAAATTCACCAAATACATGGTGAGCCTCGGAACAGCCGATCAGGATCCTTCTGTACCATTTTTTCGGGAAGATGGTAGCGATCAGCTTCTTGGCCTGCAGCAGGAAGTTTTCCTTGTCTCCAAGAAGGTATATGGATATTATGATTCCCACAAAGAAGTTCACGATAACTTCTGCTGCGTTGAGCAGACCGTTGGTAACAGTACCGACTATATTGACATTGGGCAGCAGGTCGTTCTGCAGCCAGTCCATCAGCTTGTTGCCGGCATCGTTGGTAAATTCAAGTATTTTGCCGCCTATTCCCGGATGATCCTTGGCGAATTTCTCTACGAAGTTCATGACGTTGTCCCAATAGCCGGGGAAGCTTTTTACAAGAGTCGCGAGTGTATCGATGACCTGCGGGATGACGAGTATCAGTATTCCTGCCAGCACTGCCAGTATAAGAAGTATCGATATCGTGACTGAGAGACCTCTCACTAATCCTTCCTTCTTGCCCTTAAAAATCTTCGAGAAAACTTTTTTTTCAAAAAACATCATGATGGGGTTTGTCAGGTATGCAATAACGAGTCCGATCCATACTGATGTCAGTGCTCTGAATATACTGCCTATTGTCGTCACGATGATCTCAGCCTTGGTAAAGTACGAACTGACTATCATCACGAGAGAAAAAGAAATAAACAGAGTCAATCCGAGATAGAAGTATCTTTTTTGTCTTTCATTGAACTTTTTCATATGATTTTTCCCTTCATAAGTTTTTGTGATTTATGGTTTTATATGTTTATTCATGCATACATCCGCGCAGCAGCATTTATCACACTTTGCCGATCTTGCCGTGCAGACGGCTCTGCCGTGCAGTACAAGCCTGTGACAGAAGTTGTTTGATTCTTCGGGCGGAAGGATCTTTCTCAACTGATCCTCTACCTTTTTCGGATCCTTTGATCCGTCAGAAAGCCCCATGCGTCCGGTGATCCGGATGCAGTGGGTGTCTGTGACTACTGCCGGTTTGCCGTAGATGTCGCCAAGTATCAGGTTGGCGCTTTTTCTGCCGACACCCGGGAGCTTTAGCAGCTCATCCATGGTATCAGGAACCACGCCGCCATATTTATCAAGCAGCAGCTGCATGGCTGCCTTGATGTCTCTTGCCTTGGAGGCGCCGAGTCCGCAGGGGCGGACGATGTCAGCCAGTGTATCCGTGTCACTATGCGCAATCGACTCCATGGTGGGGTATTTTTCAAAAAGCTTCGGAGTGATCCTGTTGACTCTCTCGTCAGTACACTGTGCGGAGAGCCACACGGATATGAGCAGCCTCCACGCCATAGAGGGATCGTATTCGAGGCTGCATATCGCATCCGGGTATTCTGTTTTCAGATGATCAATGATCAGCCTTGCTCTCTCTTTTTTGGTCATGAAAAACTCCTGTATTCGGCAGCCATCTGTATATATTCCAGTATTTCATTCTTTCCCTCTTTGGTTATGGAAGAAAAGGGTACTATTTCTATCTGAGAGTTTGTTTCCTTTTCGAGCTTTTTTTTGATAACCGATACCTGATGCTTCTTTACGTTTTTTTTCAATTTATCGGTCTTGGTCGCTATTATCAGCGGATTAAATCCAAGTGATTCCAGCAGCCTGTATTGCTCCGTGTCCGATACAGAGGGGTCGTGCCTTGAGTCTGCCAGCAGACAGACCATTGAAAGCGAAGATGAGGTGCGAAGATATTTTTTTATCATATCCATCCATTTCGCAGTGGTCTCTCTTGATGTCTTCGCATATCCATAGCCGGGGAGATCGACCATGTACAGGTCTTTTGAAGCGGCCGCCCCATCGGTCACGGATGTGAGCGGCTGCTCATCGGGAATATATGTGACCCTGTAGTAGTTGATCGTCTGTGTCTTGCCCGGCTCTGATGAGGTGCGGGCGAGATTTTTTCTGTTCCACAGCGTGTTGAGAAGTGAGGACTTGCCGACATTTGAGCGTCCCCAGAATGCTATCTCGGGTATGTTATGCTGTGGAATGGCACTTGTGATGCCGCATACCGTGTCTAATTCTATTTGTTTTATGGTCATTGGACATGCTCCCCGTTTATGAGAGGACTTCCTTGAGTATCTGGTCAACTTTGCTTATGTATCTGATATCTATGCCTTCCGTGATCTCTTCCTCGAGCTCTTCGACATCAGGGCGGTTCTCATCAGGCACCATGACCTGGTCGATGCCTGCGAGACGGGCTGCAAGGAGCTTTTCTTTGAGTCCGCCGATCGGCAGGACTCTGCCCCTCAGCGTAACTTCTCCCGTCATTGCGGTCTTTGCCCTGACGCTCTTGCCGGTCACGGCAGAGTACAGGGCGGTCGTCATGGTGACTCCTGCCGACGGTCCGTCCTTCGGGACTGCACCCTCCGGCACATGCAGATGGAAGTCGTGAGTTTTGAAAAATTCCTCGTTCTCGGGAAGAAGTGATCTGACTAATGACAGCGAAATCTCCGCAGATTCCTTCATCACATCTCCAAGCTGTCCGGTGAGCTTCAATGCTCCCTCTCCGGGCATCGTATTAACTTCTATTTCCAGTGTATCCCCGCCGACCTCAGTCCATGCGAGACCTCTCACTATGCCTACATCGTCGCGCTTGTTCGCGGGATTGTCGTGGTATTTTCTCTTGCCGAGAAAATCAGAAAGGTTCCTCGCGCTGACTCTGATGGGGAGCTTTAACTCCTCACGGGGTTTAGTGGTGTTTTTGCTGTTTTTGCGTCCGGTGTTGTCGGCTTTACCATCATCGATCTTTTCATCAACGATCCTGTCGGACTGTGACTCCAGTATTTTTCTTGCGCTCCCACGGCAGACCTTGCCGATCATGCGCTCGAGCTCTCTGACTCCCGCCTCTTTGGTATAGCCGGTGATCATGCTTTTTAGCGCCGAATCCGAGATGGCAAGCTGTTTTTTCTTCAGTCCGTTCTTTTCAAGCTGTTTCTTTACGAGATAGTCCTTTCCTATATGAAACTTTTCGTTGGTCGTATAACCGGCGATCCTGATAACCTCCATCCTGTCAAGGAGAGGTCTTTCTATAGTGTCGATGCTGTTGGCTGTACAGATAAAAAGTACGTCCGAGAGATCAACAGGCATATCTATATAGTGGTCGCGGAAAAATCTGTTTTGCTCGGGATCAAGTACCTCGAGAAGAGCTGATGACGTATCGCCTCTGTAGTCCTTGCCTACCTTGTCAATCTCATCCAACAGTATGAGAGGATTTCTCACCTTTGCTTTTTTGAGGGCATCTATGAGGCGGCCGGGCAGGGCTCCGACATAGGTGCGCCTGTGTCCCCTGATCTCAGCCTCGTCCCTCACACCGCCGAGGGATATTCTCACATACGGCTTTTCGAGCGCTCTGGCTATGGATTTTGCGATCGAGGTCTTGCCGGTGCCCGGAGGACCCACGAGACATACGATCGGCGCATCACCGGATCGGTTCAAAACTCTGACGGCGAGGAATTCGAGTATTCTCTCCTTGACCTTCTCGAGTCCGTAATGATCTTCATTCAGGATATCCTCCGCATGAAGTATGTCGTTATTCTCCTCACATGCTTTGTTCCAAGGGAGGCTTAACAGGTTTTCTATATAGTCCTCAGCCAGTATGTGTTCTGATGAGCTTGACGGGATGTGTTTCAGATGATCGATCTCTTTTTTGATATTCTCCCTGATCTCATCCGTGCAGTCAAGCTCTGCAAGAGCCTGTTCGTATTTTTCAGTCGGATCGTGATCTCCCTCATCCCCAAGCTCAGAGCGGATGACTCTCATTTGCTCTCTCAGGAAGTATTCTTTTTGATTTTTGGAGACCTCCTCCTGAACCTTGCTACGATACTCTTCTTTAATCCTGATTATATTTATCTCCTCTGTTAAAATTCCATTTAACAAATTATATCTTTCCGTTATATTCAGGGTTTCGAGTATGTTCTGACGTTTAGAAAATGGGAGGGACAGCTGCATGCTGATTACATCGATCAGGTTGGAAAGATTGTTCGTCTCCCTGATCTTATCAACTGCCGAGCGGCTGGCTCTGGGATTTTGTTCGAGATATTCCTCGTAGATCTCGCGGAGGTTCCTGATCATGGCTTTGATCTCAACCTCTGAGAGTCCGCCGTCGTCCTCGGGTATAACTGAGGACGTTCCTACCAGAAAAGGTTTGCTCTGTGTAAGAGAATAAAGCTTTGCTCTGGTTTTGGTGGAGATCATGACTCTGATGATATTGTCTCCGAGCTTGACCTCCTGGCGAATGGTGGCGATCACACCGATCTCATACAGATCGCTCAGCGTCGGGGTCTCTACCGAAGGATCCCGCTGAGCCGTGATAAATACAGTGCCGTCGCCCTCCATTGCGTACTTTAGGGCAACCTTTGATATGTCACGGTTGATATCAAGATGCACGAGCATACCGGGCAAAACGACAATGTCGCGCAATGGTATGACCGGCGTTGTGTAGATTTCTTCTTCCATTATGCGCCTTTTTCCTTTTTATTCTCCTGATTTTCCTTATTATTTAATACCGGAACCGGCATTTTTTTCTTCTCATCCCCGATATAGATCTGCTCGCCGGAGGGACCGAGATATCTGGCAGGAGCCTTGCCATCGACGGTTTCCTCTGTAATGATACATTCCGTGATGTCGTCTCTTGAC
The DNA here is from genome assembly GCA_017633905.1 of Eubacterium sp. Taxonomy (GTDB): domain Bacteria; phylum Bacillota; class Clostridia; order Lachnospirales; family Lachnospiraceae; genus Eubacterium_F. Next base: position 8,487 of record JAGBOK010000107.1, read on the forward strand.
GGAAGTGAGAACATGGCATCCATGAGGGAATTTTCTATGATGGCTCGAAGCCCTCTGGCTCCGGTCTTTCTCTCGTTGGAGAGGTGAGCGACCCTGCGGAGGGCATCATCCTCAAAGCGGAGCCCTATATTGTCAAGCTCCATCAGCTTGCGGTATTGCTTGGTTATTGCATTCTTCGGTTTTACAAGTATCTCCATGAGAGCGTCCTCATCGAGAAGGTCGAGCGATACGGTCACGGGGACACGACCGATGAATTCCGGGATGAGTCCGAATTTGACAAAGTCCTCGGGCATCACCTGGGCGAAGAGCTCGCCGACGTTCTGTTCTGTGGGATCCGAGATCTCTGCGCCAAAACCGATCGACTTGCGGTCGATCCTGTTGGCTATGATACGGTCAAGTCCGTCAAATGCCCCTCCGCATATAAACAGGATGTTTTCCGTATTTATATGGTAGAACTCCTGCTGCGGATGCTTGCGCCCGCCCTGCGGAGGAACACTCGCATCTGTTCCCTCGAGTATCTTTAGAAGTGCCTGCTGCACGCCCTCGCCCGAGACATCCCTGGTTATGGAAACGTTCTCCGCTTTTTTTGTTATCTTGTCGATCTCGTCTATATATATGATACCGTGCTCGGCGCGTTCAATATTGAAGTCTGCCGCCTGTATGATCTTTAACAATATGTTCTCAACGTCCTCACCTACATAGCCCGCCTCCGTGAGAGTCGTTGCGTCCGCGATGGCGAACGGGACATTGAGGATCTTTGCCAGCGTCTGGGCAAGGTAGGTCTTGCCTGAGCCCGTGGGTCCTACCATGAGAATATTTGATTTTTGCAGCTCGACATCGAGACCATGCCCTGAGAGTATCCTCTTGTAGTGGTTGTAAACCGCTACGGACAGAGCCTTTTTGGCTGCGTCCTGACCTATCACATATTCATCGAGAAAATGTTTGATCTCGACCGGCTTTAACAGGTTGATCTCGCTCTCTACCCCGCCTGACGCGCCGGAATAGGGGTTGTCCTGTGCGTCTTCCTCGAGTATCTCATTGCAAACATCCACGCACTCATCACAGATAAAAATCCCGTCGGGACCTGAGATGAGCTTTGATACCTGGTGTTCGTTCTTGCCGCAGAAAGTGCAGCGGAAGAGTGTTCCTTGTTTGAATTGGTTATCCATCTGGATAGTCTCCTATTTAGTATTATTCGTATCTTTGTCAGCCTCTGCTCTTGATGTAATGATCTCATCAATAAGTCCGTATTTCAGAGCCTCATCCGCGTCCATAAAGTTGTCGCGCTCGGTGTCCTCGGCGATCTTCTCTACAGGCTGACCTGTGTTGGCTGCGAGGATCCTGTTGAGTCTGTCTTTGGTCTTGAGTATGTTTTCTGCAACGATCTTGATCTCTGTTGCCTGACCTCTGGCTCCTCCTGAGGGCTGATGTATCATGACCTCGGCGTTTGGCAGGGCATAGCGCTTGCCCTTGGCTCCGCTTGACAAAAGAAATGCTCCCATGCTCGCCGCAAGTCCGATACAGATAGTTGACACATCGCATTTTACATAGTTCATGGTGTCATATATCGCCATACCGGCAGTTACAGAGCCGCCGGGGCTGTTGATATAGAACTGGATGTCTTTTTTGGGATCCTCGCTCTCGAGAAACAGCATCTGGGCTACGACTAGGCTTGCTGTCTGGTCAGTCACCTCGTCTCCGAGAAAAATGATCCTCTCCTTTAAAAGTCTGGAATAGATATCATAAGAGCGCTCACCACCACGGCTTGTCTGCTCGATGACATAAGGTACTAATGGCATTCTTATTCTCCTTTCGTTTCCTCGTCAGCTTCTTCTGAGTTGTCGCGAACAAATTCGGCTGCTTTTTTTACGGAGAGATCCTTTTTGATCTCATCGATCTGCTTTTCCGTAAGGGTTTTTTTGTATTCCTCAAAGTCTGTATTGTACATGTCGGCAGATTTTTTGATGTCCTCATCGACCTCCTCGTCTGTAGGAGTTATACCTTCTGCCTCGGCTACAGCTTCAAGGGCAAATCTGGTCTTTAGCCTGCGCTCAGCCTCGGGGCGCATCTGAGCCTGAAGTGCCTGCGGTGTCATTCCGGTCATTTTCATGTACTGGCTCGGATCCATTCCCTGCATCTGAAGTCTGTATGCAAATTCCTGAACCATCTGGTCGACCTGTGAATCTATGGCAAGATCAGCGAGATCCATCGTGGCTTCCTCTGCCAGCTTATCTACAGCCTCGGTCTCCTTGGCATCGTCTGCCTGCTTCTTTTTGCGTTCGGTGATATTTTTTCTGATGTCCTCTTTGTATTCGTCAAGAGTATCGAATTCAGATACCTCATCAGCAAATTCATCATTCAGCTCGGGAAGTTCCTTCTGCTTGATGCTTTTTATTTTGACCTTGAAAAGCGCCGGTTTTCCGGCAAGAGAAGCTTCATGATAGTTCTCCGGGAATGTTACGTTTACATCGACATCATCGTCAATATTGCATCCGATGAGCTGATCCTCAAAATTGTCGATGAATGAATGGCTTCCGATGACAAGGTCATAGTCCTCACCGCGTCCGCCGGTAAATGCCTCACCGTCTACATATCCGTCAAAGTCGATCCTGACGATATCATCTGCCTGAACAGCTCTGTCCGTGACATCGATACGGCGTCCGTTCTGTTCCCTGACGCGTTCAAGCTCCTCATCCACATCAGAATCAGAGACTTCATAGGATTGCTTTTTAACCTTGATGCCCTTGTACTCACCCAGAGTAACCTCCGGGCGGATGGCAACAGTAGCCGTGAATACGAAGGTGTCATCATCGTTTACATCTACCATTTCATAGTCGGGGTATGAGATGATGGTCAGATCGGATTCTTTTCTTGCCTCCTCGTATGCGGGAGGTGCTGCCATGTTGATGGCATCTTCATCAAATATATCCTTGCCATACATCTTTTCGACCATCTTGCGGGGAACCTTTCCTTTTCTAAAGCCCGGCATGCTGATCTTTCCTTTGTTCTTGTTGAATGCCTTGGTTCTTGCCTCCCTGAAGGTCTCACTATCAACAGTGATAGTAAACTTGGCTTTGCCTCCGTCGATCTTTTCTACAGTATAACTCATTTTTCTTCTCCTTTATGGAATTATTTTTCTATTATGTGTCCTTTTTTCTTCAAGACCTCTATGATCCGGTCAACATACATACGGCACAGATCATCAGTCTCTGCCTCTACCATGACTCTCACGAGCGGTTCGGTGCCTGACGGGCGCAGCAAAAGTCTTCCCCTCGTCGCGAGCTCATCAGATACAAGGTCAGCCTCCTCTATAACGTCCGGGTCATCCAGCGCTGCCTGCTTGTCGTGTACCCTGACATTTTTCAGGAGCTGCGGATATATGTGCAGATCCTCGGTCAGCTCTGAGAGAGGAGCTCCCGAGTCTATCCAGGCGAGCATTATCATGAGAGAGGTGAGTATCCCGTCGCCAGTGACGGCGTGCTCCCCGAATATGATATGACCCGATTGTTCTCCGCCGATGCTGTAGCCGTTTTTCTGCATGCTCTCCGAGACGTATTTGTCACCGACCGGAGTCTGGTCATAGGCTATGCCGAGCTTGTCAAAGGCACGGTAAAGCCCGATGTTGCTCATGACGGTGGTGACAACGGTATCGCCTGAAAGTCTGCCATGGCGTCTTAAATACTCCGCACACAGATAGAGTATATGGTCTCCGTCTATGACCTTGCCCTCGTTGTCGACCGCAAGGCATCTGTCCGCGTCGCCGTCATAGGAAAATCCGATATCGGCGCCCGTGTCATAGACAAGCTGTTCGAGTGATTCGATATAAGTGGAGCCGCAGTTTTTGTTGATGTTGGTCCCGGTGGGGTCGCGGTGCCTTGATATCACCTGAGCCCCCAGATCCTCGAATACCTGAATCGCAAGTCTGTAGGCAGAGCCGTTTGCAAGATCAAGAGCTACCGTCCGCCCCCAGAAAGGGGTTTTGGGGTCAACATCCGGATTATCCTTTTCTATGGCTCCGCGAACCAAAGCTTCGAGATAATCCGTGTAGGTGCCCTTGCCTCGCGAGTAGTCATAGCATTTGCCGATCTGGTCTCTGGTCGCAGGCGGGATCTCAGGAGTTCCCGTATCCATGTAGGTTTCTATCTGCTCCTCGATGTCGGGAGAGAGCTTGAAGCCCTGTCCATCGATCAGCTTGATCCCGTTGTCATAATAGGGGTTGTGGCTCGCCGAGATCATGATGCCGCAGTCAAAGCCCTTGCGTCTCACCATATAGGATATGCTCGGCGTAGTCGTGACGTACATCTCGTAGGCATCTGCCCCCGAGCAGGTGAGACCTGCCACCAATGCGTTCTCGAGCATATAGCCGGAGATCCTGGTGTCCTTGCCTATCACTATGCGCGGCCTGTGATTTTCTTTCCTGAAATAGTTCCCGATAAATCGTCCGACCTTGTACGCGTGTTCAGCCGTCAGTGTGACGCCGGCTTCGCCTCGAAAACCGTCGGTTCCAAAGTATTTCATGATCGTGTTATCTCCTTATAAAATGCATTACGCAACATTATACACGATATGAATTTGAAAATCAAGTAAAAAAAGGAGTCACAGAGGAAAAACCCCCGTGACTTCTTTTGTGGTTTTTTCTTGTTTTCAGATACCTAAACAGAATATGATCTGTATCCGATATCCTCAGCGCTCAGGTATCAATTAAGTGCAGCGGATCATTTGATCTTAACTTTTTTCTTGATACCGTAGTTGGATCTGCCGTCTTTTAGAAGTTTTCTCAATGACTTGTTCTTTACGACAAGTGTTTTGAGGTTTTTGCATTTTTTGAATACAAAACTGTCAGCATAAAGCACTTTGTAGCTCTTGCCAAGCTTTTTGATGGTGGCAGGGATGGTGATCTTCTTTGCTTTTTTATTCTTGACTGCTGTCAGCGTGAATACGGTATTTTTGTTGTCTCTGACAGTTGAGACAAATTCAAGTCCGGAAGCTGTAGCGTTTACGCCGGCTGCAAGCTCAGCTTTTTTGACAACATCTGCAGGGATCTCTGCGGTCTCATCAGTCACTTCGCAGGTGCTGGATGAGACGATCTTTGCCGCGATCGGCGGAATATCGGTAGTTCCAAGATTGCCAAATAATGAACCTACGTTGACATTTATGGTTCCGTCTATATCTGCCCCCTTGAGAACATTCAGATCATCTATGTATGTGTTGAGTTTGAAGTCAATTCCGGTGATCAGCTGGGAAATATCAATGTTTGCTGTTGAAAGATCGAAGCCACTTACGTTGATACTACCTCCGAACAAGCTGCCTGCCGAACCGAAAAGTGCGCTAAATTGCGGGGCGAGTTCTTTTATCTTTGCCTGATCTGCCTTGATGTTGAGTTCAATGTTCTTGCACATTGTACTGCCGATCTGTTTTGCCTCGCCAAGGACGGCACTGACGGCATCACCAAGAGAGGTAAAGATGGCAGGATCAAATGCCTTGGTCATTGATTCAGTCGAAAAACCGGCTGATTCCCTGACTTCGTATCTTTTCAGTTCATCATTGTACATATACACAAGTTTTTTACCCAGATCAGCGTATGCGTTGCTTTTTTTCTCTCCATTTGTAATCGAAAAAGACATGATCTTTCCAACGGGATCCGTAAGACCAACGGCACTGGCGCTCATCGGCTCCGCATCAGGATTCAATGGATTATCGATCGTAATTGAAGTTATTTCTTTGGTTTTTTGTGTTGCAATCACCCCTAAGGTTGCTGTTTTTACCTGTTCAAGCATTGCTGCAAGAGATGTGGCATCGATCGGTGTAGTTGCTGCTTTGGCGATATCGGTTTGAGCAGGAACGACTCCGACTGTTCCAAAAACAAGAGCTGCTGCCAACGTAATGGAACCAATTGTTTTCGTTATTCTGTTAAGCTTCATTGTAATAATACCTCCTTATACACTTTTTCTGATGATTATAGCACCGCAATGACAAAAAATCAAGGGGCTTTACAAAAAAGACTATATGTGGTATTTTATATTAGTGTGATACGGATATTATGTGGAAAGTACGCCGTTTGGAGGAGATCATCGATGGAAA
>JAGBOK010000108.1 GCA_017633905.1 Eubacterium sp.
TAACCGGCGGAGTAGGAAGCGGCAAATCAACGATACTAAATATACTCCAAAATGATTACGGCGCAGAAATAATATTAGCTGATAATATAGGACATGAAGCATTAGAAAAAGACAGCAGCACATACAAATTAATAACAGATCATTTTGGAACGAATATCTTGGATGCCGATGCAAACATCGATAAAGCAAAGCTCGCCAAAATAATATTTAGCAATAACAAAGAGAAAGAATTTCTAAACAGTATTGTTCATCCAACCGCAATAAAAAGAATAAAAGAAATAATTGATACCTGGAAACAGGATGTGCAAAATGGGAAAATAAATCAGCAGAGCAGTTCGGAAAATAAAACCCTGAATATGGGAAATCATCCAATGCTAATACTGGAATCAGCTCTGATGTTTGAAACGGCATGTGATAGATTATGTGATGAAATATGGGGGATAATATGTGACACCGAAACAAGAATAAAAAGACTCATGGAGACAAGAGACTACACGAAGGAGCATGCACTGTCAATAATAAACACCCAGCTCTCTGATGAAGAAATAATAGAAAAATGTGATCACATCATATATAATAACGGAACTATCGAAGATATAAAACATGAAATAGAGCTGCTGTTGCACCAATAACGAAACAGGAAGTACAAGTACACCGGATAAAAATTATTCGGCGTACTTAACAGAATCAAGCGCAAGCTTAAAGCAGCCCTTGATACCCTGATCACCGTTCAGTGAAGCAGGCACTATATAAGAATCAATATCTGATATCTCTTTAGTATTGATATAACCATTCAAAAAAGCAGAGGTTTTTTCTCTGATCAGAGGAAACAAACTGCGCTGTTCCATAACACCGCCGCCAAGAATGATCCTCTGGGGAGATAACATCAAAATAGTATTTACCATCGCCTGGGCAATATAAAAACTTTCAAGCTCCCAAACATCCATACGTTCAGAGAGCAACTCACCCTTTTCTCCAAATCGCTCCTCAATAGCAGGACCGGAAGCCATCCCCTCAAGACAAAATCTGTGAAAGGAACAGTGACCGTGATATCTGTCATCGTCACGCGGAAGAACCAACATATGACCTGCCTCAGGATGCATCATCCCATGAACCAGCCTGCCGCCTGACATCACACCTACACCGACACCGGTTCCGAAGGTATAATAAACAACATCAGAAAAACCGCGAGCATCACCAAAGGTAACCTCACCAAGCAGTGAACCGTTTACATCGGTATCAAAACCTATGGGAACATCCAGAGCCTTCGATGCCATACCGACTAAATCCGTAAATTGCCAGCCCGGCTTGGGAGTAGTAGTTATATAACCATAAGTATCTGAGTTAATATTAAGATCAAGCGGACCAAAAGAAGCTATCCCGAGCGCATCGATATTTTTTTCTAAAAAATAATCAAAGCAGCAACGCAAAGTTTCATCAGGAGTAGTAGTTGGAATCCTGACCTTATCAATAATATTTCCATTTATATCACCGACAGCACAGACCATTTTTGTCCCGCCGGCTTCAAGCGCTCCGATATACTTTTTAATCAAAACAACCTCCTTAAAAAAATCTCACAACGGTCTTTTGGATGGAATACCGTTTCGTCTGGGGTATCTGTCCGAAATTTTTTCATAAGGACAAAAAACATAGATCATCCTGTCCATATCTTCAAGTTTATACTCCGCATCGATAATAATTCTCGAACTGAGCTCATTTAGCGCATGCTCACAGAAATCAAGCTCCTTATTATTATGCTCACCCTTGTAAGAGACAAAATATCCCTCCGGAGAAACAAAAGGCATACAGTATTCAAGCAGTATCCTGAGCTCGGCAACTGCTCTTGAAACAACAAGATCAAAAGAAGATCTAAGCTCAGGATCATGACCGTACTCCTCTGCTCTCCCTCTGATAACATCAACATTGTCAAGAGAGAGCCGGGATGTGATATGCTTCAAAAAGTCTGCTCTTTTCAATGTGGGTTCAAGCAGCGTGATCTTCCAATCAGGTCTGAAGATCGCCAATACAACTCCGGGAAAACCGGCGCCGCTTCCAACATCAAGAACCTTCAGATGATCCTTTTGTATCCAATCAGAAAAATGCTGATCAATACTATCCTTATCAGAATTGTCAGAGATCTCATGGATCCTGCAGGAATCAGAGCAGGAAGTAAATGAAAAAATAAGCGCAGAATCCAAAAAATGCTTGACGACGACATCATGATGATCCGTAATAGCAGTAAGGTTTATCCGGGAATTCCAATCAACTAAAAGCTTATAATAACCGTTCAGTTTATCTTCCTGCTCTGAACCAAGCTCTATATTATAACGGGAAAACAATTCTTTCATAAAAACCTCCGGTCAGGGACATGAAAAAAACAAATCACATTGAAATTATAACAGAAACTGTGCATGAAAGCAACAGTAACTCCATACGGAGCAATTTTAGGAAAGTTACTATTCACGGCTGTCACTAAAAATGTTGACAATCGGACAAAGTAGTGTAATAATGTAGTGTGCTAATATACGGAGTGACATCCGTGAATAAAACAGATAAAAATACAGGAGCCCAAAGGCAATGACAAATAACAGCTACGATGCAATAGTAATAGGAGCAGGTCATGCCGGCTGTGAAGCAGCACTTTCTCTGGCAAGACTTGGGATGAAAACGATCGTATTTACAGTAAGTGTAGATTCCATAGCACTGATGCCCTGCAACCCGAGTATCGGAGGAACCTCCAAGGGACACCTTGTAAGAGAGGTCGATGCTCTGGGCGGAGAGATGGCAAAGGTAATTGATAAGACCTTTATCCAGACAAAAATGCTGAACCGTTCCAAGGGACCGGCAGTTCACAGCCTGAGAGCACAGGCAGACAAAAGGGCTTATTCCGGTACAATGCGACGAGTCTTAGAATCTGAGAAAAATCTGACGATACGTCAGGGAGAGATAGATGAGATAATAACAGAACAAAATACGACTGAATATTCAGAAAAAACTCAAAATAACGATACTATTCAATCAGGCAAAACAGAATCCAAAGAAAAAAACACTATTAACAGCCTGGTTAATATTCCATCTATTACTAAAAAAAAATTTACGGGAGTACGCACACACTCAGGCATAATATATACGGCAAAAGTATGTGTGGTCTGCACCGGTACATATCTAAACGGCCGCTGCATCACGGGTGAGACCTCAACATATACAGGACCAAACGGGCTCCAGTCGGCGACCCGGCTCACTGATTCCATAAAATCACTTGGAATAGAAATGAGAAGATTCAAGACAGGGACGCCTGCACGCATGGACGGAAAAACAATAGATTATGAAAAAATGGAACCCCAGTACGGAGACAAAAAAATAATCCCGTTCTCATTTACCAATATGACAAAAGAAATAGAAAAAGAACAGTCACTCTGCTATCTCACATATACAAATGAAAAAACACACAGGATAATAAGAGATAATATAGACAGAGCGCCACTTTTCTCCGGATATATTGAGGGAACAGGACCCAGATACTGCCCATCAATAGAAGACAAGGTAATGAGATTTGCAGACAAGGAAAGACATCAGGTATTCATAGAGCCGGAAGGGCTTTATACGGATGAGATGTATGTGGGCGGCATGTCAAGCTCACTTCCGGAGGATGTACAGACTGAAATGTATCATACAGTGCCGGGACTTGAAAACGCAAACATCGTCAGAAACGCATACGCGATAGAATATGACTGCATAAATCCCCTGGAGCTTATGCCGTCGCTGGAAAGCAAAAAAGTAGAGGGACTTTTTTTTGCAGGGCAGGCAAACGGAAGCTCCGGCTATGAGGAGGCTGCCGCACAGGGATTGATGGCAGGTATCAATGCCGCGAGAAAAATACAAAAAAAAGAACCAATAATATTAAAAAGATCTGATGGCTATATAGGAGTTCTGATCGATGACCTTGTGACCAAAGGAACCAACGAACCCTACCGCATGATGACCTCACGGGCAGAATACAGACTGCTGCTTCGTCAGGACAACGCAGATGCAAGGCTCACCCCAATAGGCTATGAGGTCGGACTGATCGATAAAGAGCGCATGAACCATCTGGAGGAAAAATATAAAAAAATAAATACGGAAATAGAAAGAATAAAAACAACCTTTGTAGGAAACACAGAACCGGTTCAGACATTTTTGAAAAAAAATAACAGCACTCCACTCACAAGCGGGATATCTTTGGCAGAGCTGATAAAAAGACCGGAACTTGATTATGAAAAACTATCGGAAATAGACAATGACAGACCGGAGCTTGATTATGAAATAAAAGAAGAAGTAGAGATAAGTCTCAAATACGAGGGATATATAGAAAGACAAAAAAAACAGGTCGAACAGGCAAAAAAATTAGAACAGACAAAGATACCGGAAAATACAGATTATAATAAAATAGAAAGCCTGCGCCTCGAAGCGAGACAAAAGCTATCTGAGATACGCCCCGTGACACTCTCCCAGGCATCAAGAATAAGCGGAGTGTCACCGGCAGATATTTCAGTCCTGCAAATATACCTAAGGAAACGCTGATTAAAAGCGTTTCCTTGCACGAAGTGCCTTCCTATACGATTTGTCCGTGCCTTAAAAAAATACAAAAAATAAGAAAGAGAATTACAGACCATGAATGAAACAATAGCAGGGATAGCAACAGCCTCAGGTACCGGAAGTATCAGCATTATCAGAGTCAGCGGACCGGATGCGATCGAAACGGTTGACAGTATTATTTTTAAGAAAACTACTCAAAATAATACTAATAATAATTTAAAAAAAAATATCCTTAAAAATGCCGGATCCCATACCATAATTCACGGCTATATAGGAAGTAAGCCTGATGATATAATCGATGAGGTTCTCATCATGCTAATGAAAGCCCCTCACAGCTACACCGCAGAGGATGTTGTCGAAATACAGTGTCATGCAGGAGCATCAGCGGTGAGGGAAATACTAAACCTTTTAATAGAAAAAAAAGTCCGCCCCGCAGAGCCCGGGGAATTCACAAAAAGAGCATTTCTAAACGGAAGGATAGACCTCACCCAGGCAGAGTCGGTAATGGAAATAATCAATGCAAAAAATAAGCTTGCCCTGACAACGGCAGGCAGACATCTGCGAGGAGACATAAGATCAAAAATATCGGAATTCAGAAGAATAATACTTGATGATATGGCATATTTGGAAGCAGCACTTGATGACCCTGAACACATAGAACTCAGGAACTATACTGATACTCTGCTCTCACATATAGATCCGATAGATAATGAAATAACAAAAATACTAAACAATTCCGAAAACGGTCAGCTCATATCTGAAGGGATCAGGACAGCTATCATAGGAAGACCAAATGTAGGCAAGTCATCATTCCTGAATATGATACTTGGTGACGACCGGGCAATAGTAACCGACATACCCGGCACAACAAGAGACACTATTGAAGAAGACATAAGGATCGGAAGCTACACCCTGCACCTGATAGATACCGCGGGAATACATGAAACAACTGATGAGGTAGAAAACATCGGAGTAAAAAAAGCGATATCGGCAAGAGATAATTCAGACTTTATAATCTGTATTTTAGACGCGTCTAAACCGCTTACCGATGATGATATTTCTCTGATAAAAACATGTAAAAACAAACCACATATAATACTTCTGAATAAATCAGACCTGACACCTGTTATTGACGAGAGATCTGTTCAGGATGCACAGAAAGCAAATGATCAGAATTCCATACCGGATAATAAATATCCGGAAAACTTATTAAAAATATCATCAAAAACAGGAAAGGGTCTGGATGAATTAGAGAAAAGACTTGACAGTATAATAACAGATACCTTTTTCGGAAAGACAGACTTCACATCATCAGAGCCGATGATCACATCATTGAGACAAAAAGAAGCCCTCACCGAAGTGAGGACCTCTATTGCAGCTATTCGTGAAACGATCTCATCCGGCATGCCGGAAGACCTCCTGACGGTTGATCTTCTGACGACCTACAACACTCTCGGATCCATCATCGGTGAAACGACCGAGGACGACCTCATCGACAAGATCTTCTCAAACTTCTGTTTAGGCAAGTAAATGATGTGCCGATTATTTGTTACTTGCGGTTTCTGTTGCCGCCGCGATACGGTTTTTTGCCGCCTCTGCCGCCATAACCGCCTCTGCGGTGATCTCTTTTATTCCTGTTCTTTTCCCTAAGCTCATCGGCAAATTCGGGATTGACGGAGATTACGACCTTGCGGTGCGGCTCCTCTCCTTCAGAATGTGTCACAACATACTTATCATCCTGCAAAGCAGCATGAATAACACGTCTCTCATAAGGATTCATCGGCTCCAGTGTTGATGAACGACCGGAAGACTTGACCTTCTTTGCAACATTCTTTGCAAGATTCTCGATCGTTGCCTTGCGGCGGTCACGGTAATTCTCAGTGTCAAGCTTTACCTTTACATAATCGTCATGATCCTTGTTGAGTACCAGCGATGAGAGATACTGGAGAGCATCAAGAGTCTGTCCTCTCTTTCCTATCAGCATACCCATCTGTGATCCGGAGATCTCTACCTCGATCTGACCCTCTGTCTCATTGAAGCTTTCAGATATCTCGGCATCAATACCCATAGCCTTGAATACATCAGCAAGAAAAGGACGAACAGTGATCTCATCTTTGTTTCTGGTGATCTCTTTTTTCTTTGTCTCCATGGGAGAAGACTGACTAACAGATCGAAAGCTCTCTTCTTCTGTCTCCTCAACTGTTTCTACTTCATTTTCAGAAATCTCTATTTCAGATGCTGCAGAATTCTCTGCGGCTTTTTCTTCTTCCGTTGCTTTTTTTCTGACTCTTATCCTGGCAGGCTTGGAAAAAAGTCCAAGCAAACCACCCTTTTCCTCTTCAAGCACTTCATATTCGACCTGGTCTGAGGTCAGTTCAAGCTTGATAAGTGCCTGTGTCAGTGCTTCCTGCACTGTTTTATCTTCTACAACTAACCAATCCTGCATTGGTAACTTCCTTCCTATTGAGCGGACTCAATTCTTTTTCTTTCCTCCGGACATCATATGAGCATATCCGGCAATGCTCCCCTTTGTATAATTTTTCCCTGATGATGTCGTACTATCCGTGATATCTTCCTTGGTTTCAGAAGAACCACCTTCGGAGGATACTGATTTTGTCGGTTTATTCTGGTAAGAGCTGACTGATTTGATATTCGATGTCTTCATACTCGAATACTGTTCCATCTTTTCATTTCTCTCTGCTCTTTTCTTAGCTTTTACCAAGGCCTTGTCTTTATTTTTCTCGATCAGATCATCAAGTGAGATCTTGTCAACGGCACGGTTTACAAAAATACCCTGAACTATACGGAACAAGCTGCCGGCGATCCAGTAAAGACCGATACCCATATTCAGGCTGATACAGAAAAAACCGGACATGAGGGGCATCATATAGTTCATCATCTTCATGGACTGACCCATCTGGTCGACCTCACCGCTGTTATTTTTCGGAGGCTGCATTATCTTGGTATTTAAAAACTGCAATACCACTGCCAGTACGGGGATGATAAACGCGATCCATCCATACGGATGATTGGCACTGTCATTGAAAAACTGCATGGGAGAGACGTTTACATCAAGTCCGAGAAAATAACCCGGTGTTCCCGGTGTAGCCGGAACTCCCGCAGTATATGCAAGTGACGGGATATAATAAGACGCGCTCGAATCAGTACCCATGTTCATCATGACACGGTACAAGCACCACAAAACGGGCATCGTAACCAGCAGAGGCAGACAACCTCCAAATGGTGAAATACCGTATTTTGCATACAGTGCCTGCGTCTCCTCATTCATTTTCATCTGAGAAGCCTGATCTTTTTTATTCTTATATTTTTTCTGAATAGCCTTCATCTCGGGCTGGATCCTGCTCATCAGCCTGGATGACTTCTGAGATTTCGCATTCAATGGGATCATCAGCGTATAGATAACTATAGTAAGACATATAATACACATGCCTGTATTGTGGAAACCATCAGGTTGTCCACCTCCGCTGAGCAGCCAGTCTATGCCAAACAATATTTTTCCGAATATCCAATACAACCAATCGAACAAATTCTCTTACCACCATTCTTTGTTTTTTGAAGGACACACTACATTTTTATAGGATATCCTAGGATCTCCATGATCCCTGCGACGAGGAAATATATCCGGTACGGGGTCATATCCGCCCTCATGGAACGGATGACACCTGAGTATTCTGCGGATACTGAGAAATCCGCCTTTTACGGCTCCGAATCTCTCTATGGCTTCTACCGCATAGGTAGAACAGGATGGAGAATAAATGCAGCAGGGCTTTTTCATCGGCGAGATGAAACGCCTGTATGCGGCAAGTATCAAAAGAAATACCTTCTTCAATCTTCATCACCCTTCCATATATGGTGAGCCTTGAAAAGCTTTATAAAGCTTTTACATATTTCTTCATAATGCAGCTTTATAACCGGAGGTCTGGCTATTATGATGATATGGGAACCCTTTTCCACATGATCATCAAGCTTGAAAACCGCCTCCCTGAAAAGTCTGGTCACTCTGTGGCGCATTACACTGTTTCCAATCCTCTTGCTCACGGAAAACCCGTATCTTGACGCACCTTCATGACCTTTATCTGCATACATGACCAGATATTTGTCTGCTTTTGATATTCCCTCGTGATAAACCCTCTGAAATTCAGGGTTTTTCCCCAGCTTCTCGAACA
>JAGBOK010000109.1 GCA_017633905.1 Eubacterium sp.
ATTAATATGGATAAAAAAACAGTTGAACCGGTTGTTAATATTTTTGATCTTTCAAATACAGATATTAAAAACTGCTATTTTGACGTGAAAAAGATTCTCGCAGGCAAAAAAACAACTGTCTACAGACGAAACAAAGCCTTCCGTATATTAGAAGATACACAAATAAATGCGAATTTAGACTATGGTTTTGATCCTGATACCGGCAAGCAAAAAGCATATGCGGCGGCAGATGTTAATGACGGATCCATATCTCCCTATGTCGAAATAGCCATTTTGAGAGACAGGATGATAGAATGCAGCTGTACCAGATGTCATAGAAAATTATATAGCTATTGGTCAGGAAAATATATTATGGCTGACGGGTCTCTTGGTAATGATGAGATGTGTGAGCATGAAATCGCTGTTTTTTTTAGCTTATACAGTTGGATCCTTGATAACAATATCGGTTCTGTTACGGACCGGCAGGCTTTATCAATTATTAATGCCTTTGCAAATGTGGAAGCTGATACCATAGAACATATTGGAGAAGCTGAAGAAGCCGGAGATGGCAGAGAAGTATATATCTCCCCACGTATTGCCTGTGATAAAAACCACGAAATATCTCTATCATTTCGGATAGGTATCAAAGGAGGCAAGTCATACATCCTAAAGAAAATCCCCGAACTTCTTGACGCAGCAGATGAAAAAGAAAAATTTTCTCTCGGCAAGGATACATTGATCGACTTTTCAACTGATAAGTTTGATAGTGAAAGTGAACCGTGGCTAACATTCCTCCGCAGACGCATGGATGAGGTCGCAGGCGTCAACAGAACTCTCATCCGTCGTTCCGGATGGCACAGACCAACACAGATCAAAATGCAAAATCAGGAACCTCTAACCGGAGCGATACTTGACAGATTCTACGATTTGGCAGAAGGATACGAATGTGAATTCAAGGGGGCAGTTGGCAAAGCAACCACCATAAAAATAGGCTACAAAAAACCAAAGATAAGTCTTTTGGCTGAATCCATAACGGAAAATAAAAGCTTCATGGGAGTATCAGTAAGCGGAGAAATGCCTATGATACTTGAAGGATCGGTCGGATACTACACTCTTGACGATGGTGCGCTCAGCAGACTAAACAATGAAGATATAGAGGGTCTGAAGCCATTTTTTAGTATAGATGATCCTACAGGAAAGATAAACTTCAATATCGGTATGGATACCATATCGGAGTTCTATTATCGCCTTGTTCCTGAACTCATCAGAAACACATATGTTGACTTTGTTGATCAAACCGGAGATGATGTGGCGGATTATCTACCCATTGAGCCTGAGTTTTTATTCAGACTTGATACGAAGGATGACAGGATAAAATGTGACCCTTTTGTAACCTATGGTGAGAATACCTATCCACTGCTTTCAGAGGATGGGATTAAAGAGTATGCTTCTCTTTTCAGAAACAAGTCAAACAAGGCAACCTATCGTGATGACAGACAGGAATTCCGTGTCGGATACATAGTCGAAAGATTCTTCCCGTTCAGGGATGAAAGTCCGGATAATACTGTGGTCTTCTACGATGACGGCTCAGAAGAAAGTTTGTACCGCATTCTCACCGAGGGTATCGAGGTTCTTGAGCGATATGGAGAAGTTCAGGGTACGGATGCATTTGGAAGATACAAGGCAAGACCGGTTCCCAAGATCCAGGTGGGTGTGTCTGTCGAGTCAGATCTCATGGAACTCTCCGTAATATCAAAGGATATGTCTGCTGATGAGCTTCTCGATGTTCTAAACAGTTATCGTCAGAAAAAGAAATACCACAAGCTAAAGAGTGGTGATTTCATCACACTTTCCGATGATGATACACTGAACACACTCGAGAAGATCATGGACGGCATGGATATAACTCTGGATGAATCGCTCAAGGGAAAGATCCGCCTGCCACTCTATAGGGCACTATATCTCGATCAAATGTTGACCGGTCACGAGGAACTCGCTGCAAACAGAGATCGCACCTACAGACATCTCGTGAGAAACTTCCACTCAATAAAGGATGCCGAATATGAGATCCCTGATGAGCTAAACGGCGTCCTGCGTCCTTATCAGGAGTATGGATACAAATGGCTCCGCACTCTGGTCGCTGCCGGTTTCGGAGGTATATTGGCAGATGAAATGGGACTGGGAAAGACTCTTCAGACCATTACACTCATCAAAGCACTGAAAAGTGAAGCAGAGGGTAGTCAATCCGCAGATTCCAATGCATCAAAGAGCAAATCCGATATTGTTCCAAGCGGCTTAAATCCTGCACTCATCGTCTGCCCGGCATCACTTGTTTACAACTGGGTAGAGGAGTTTACAAAATTCTCACCCTCACTTGATGTGATAGCGGTAGCCGGAGTCGCTGATGCAAGACATACTGTACTTTCAGAAGCAAATACCACTCCAAGCGATGTGTATGTAACGAGTTATGACCTTCTGCGCTCGGATGTAGAGATCTATGAAAAAATGAACTTTTCTCTCATGGTGATTGATGAAGCTCAGTATATCAAAAATCAAAAGGCTGCCCTCACAAAAGCTGTAAAAGTAATCCATGCAGACAGAAGGCTTGCACTGACCGGTACTCCAATAGAAAACAGACTTGCTGAGCTTTGGAGTATTTTTGACTTTTTGATGCCCGGATTTTTATATAAATACTCCGAGTTTTCCACCCGCTTTGAAACACCTATAGTGAAGGGGAAAAATGAAACCGTCACGGAAAAACTGAAAAACATGGTCGGACCATTTATATTGAGAAGGCTAAAAGCCGATGTTCTCAAGGATCTGCCTGAGAAGCTCGAGGAGGTTCGCTATGCCCGCTTTGATACCGAGCAAAGAAGGGTATATGACGGGCAGGTAGTACATATGAAAGCAAGCCTCGCCGGCACTGATCCATCCATGGGTGAAGACAAGATAAAGATCCTTGCAGAGCTCACCAAAATCAGACAGATATGCTGTGATCCGTTGCTTCTTTTCGATGATTATAAAGGAGGCTCCACCAAGCGCGAAGCCTGTATGGAGCTCATAAAAAATGCCATGTCTGCCGGACACAGGATGCTCATCTTCTCGCAGTTTGTCACTATGCTTGAACTGTTAGAAGAGGACCTGAAGTCAGAAGGTATTGAATATTACAAAATAATCGGAGCCACACCAAAGAAAACAAGAATGAGACTCGTTCATTCCTTTAATGAAAATGAGATTCCTGTCTTTCTTATCTCTCTTAAGGCAGGCGGCACAGGATTGAATCTCACGGGAGCGGATATGGTGATCCACTATGATCCCTGGTGGAATATCGCCGCACAAAACCAGGCTACCGACCGTGCTCACCGCATCGGTCAGACAAAAAAGGTTACTGTCTACAGAATGATAGTCAAGGACAGCATAGAGGAAAAGATCCTAAAGCTTCAGGAGGATAAAAAAGACTTGGCTGATGCGATATTATCCGGTGAGACCAAATCGCTTGCAAGTCTGACGACTGAGGAGCTTATGGGACTGTTGGGGTAGAACCAACACTATATGCGGAATGATTGCGTTACAAAAAAAGCCCTGCATGCGCAAGGGCTTTTTTTCAGGGGTTATACCGACTTATTTATTTCCACTGCGCATACCGCCAAACGCTCCGCCTGATGAAGTGTCACCATAGCTTCCCGACACATCATCAAGCGTGATCTCTTCCTCATCATCACCAATGACGAGAGTATATGTCTGTCCCTGTTTCATCCCGGGACAGCTTATATTCAGTGATGAGAAACTGCACGGCACCTCCCACGAGATCAATTCATCGTTATCATCCCTGATCGATACAGTGGTTCCCGCTTCCGCTCCGTCACCATAGGTGTAGAGAGCCGAACACTGCACAGACTCTGATGAGAAATGCTCTGCCATCGATGAACTTCCTGCCGCGATTATGGTACCTCCGCTGATGGTACACTTCCCGCCGCTCTCGCTGGCGTAGTCTATGGCACAGTTGCCGCCGCCGTCAGTAAGACTTATCCTGATGTCGCCTCCCGTAATGATAATATCTCCGTTTGAATCAAGACCATCCGCATCTCTTCCGTTTTCATTTATTATCGTGACGGATCCGCCGGAGATATTGATATAGGTCTCTACATCCTCATCGCTATCGTCATCATCACTATCACCGGACATATCCCCATGATCAAGCGCTGCCATATCGCCGGATGCCGCCATATCTCCCTCATCAAAGGATGGTCTGCCTCCCTGTCCGAATCCTGCCGCTCCGCCGGATGCCGCCATATTTCCTTCATCAAAGGACGGTCTGCCTCCCTGTCCGAATCCTGCCGCTCCGCCCGATGCCGCCATATCTCCCTCATCAAAGGACGGTCTGTCTCCCTGTCCGAATCCTGCCGCTCCGCCGGATGCCGCCATGTCTCCCTCGTCAGAAGTTCCTCCGAATCTGCCTCGTCCGCCGTGCATATGACCTGCGCCGCCGCTCACGGCGTCCCCGGACATTTCTCCGCGCATGCCCTGTCCCTGCATTCCTCCGCCGAACATATCAGAGCTGCCGCCGTTTGCATTTATTCCGTCATCCTCAGGATAGATGGTAATATCACCACCGGCTATATCAATAGTCACTGCCTCAATACCCTCGTAGCATTTTTCTATAAGAACAGTTCCTGACTCTATATAAAAATTGCTTTTACTTTTTTCTACCGTGATCCCGTCATCTCCTGCATTTATAGTGAGAGACGCATTGCAATACCTGAAGGAGTCGTTTACATGAATACCGTCCTGCGGCGCGCTGACATCAATACTGCCTCCGGTCATCACCAGATCATCCTTGCACACGATACCGTGGTGATATTCTGCCTTTACCGACAGAGCTCCGGAACCATTGACAGTCAGATCATCATGAGAAAAAATAACTGCGTTTGTATTATCCTCTAATGCAGCCTCGGAGTAAGTCTGTCCGGATCCAAGAGTATTTAGCGTACCTTCTTTTAATGTCAGAAAAACCTTGTCCGCCTGATCCACGACAATCGCGGCATCATCGGAGCAATATATATCTGCGCCATCAAGCATCAAAAAAACCTTGGATGACTCATAGGCATCCACAACAATACTGCCATCATCAAGCTTTCCTGAGACTGAGTATTTGCCCCCGCCGGATATCACGACATTGCCGTCAAGCACATAGGCTCCATTGCCGGAAATACTGATATCATCGCCATCAAGAGTGATCTTTACCGCTTCGGAATCATCCCAAGTACCATTCAAGTCATTTTGGGTAAACTTTTCAGTCCCCTCATAGCTTTCGGCATCCTCATCAACAACAGAAACCAGTCCGAGGGATTTGCCATTCATAAACAGAACGGTTCCGATCACGGCAATAATTATTACGATGACACATATCCTGTCAATATGTTTGTTTGTTATCATATATTTCTCCTAAATAATTATCGCTACTATTATCTATTCATGGCTGTCACTCCCCTCATGCGGGATTCCCGCACTTCGCTGTGCTCCGTGCTCTACTGCCGCTATGATTCAGCCATGAATAGTAACTTTTATCCCATATAATCACCGTTATAGCTTACCAGTACGGCACTCTCTACACCATTCATATCAGACAGCTCATTTATAAAATCTGTATTGTCTTCGGCAAGTCTGATCTCATAATTGACTTCTATCTCGCCTTTTCTTGCAGTCTTTGACTTCACCTGACAGCGCTTGGTCCTGGTCTTCAAAAACTCATCCGCTGATTTTTCTGACGCGGAATCCATACATCTGAGCACTACTATGTACGGATTGGTGTTGTCCTTCCTGTTCGCAAAGATCAAAATGATCACACCTATCACAACACTTCCAAACACAGCCAAAGGTATGATGCCCGCTGCCAGCACGATACCCGCTGCCAGAGACCAGAATAAAAATGCGATATCCAAAGGTTCTTTGATCGCCGTTCTGAAACGAACGATAGATAACGCACCGACCATACCGAGTGAGAGAACGACATTGCTTGTCACTGCCAGTATTACAAAGGTCGTTATCATTGTCAGCGCTATGAGTGTCACCCCGAAGGTTGATGAATACATGACGCCCGCAGATGTCTTTTTATATATAAAAAAGATAAAAAGCCCGATGGCAAATGCCAGTACCATAGCGATCACCATATCAAGTATAGTCACGCTGGTTACGTTTTCCAAAAAGCTTGTTTTAAATATATCACTAAATGTCATATTCTATTACCCCCATTGATCAGTTTTTCTGATTCCACTATGAATATCAGAGTCCGTAAGCTCTGCATACTGCATATTTTGAAAAAGCATTTGATCTTACATTCCCAAGCTGCACCGCATCCTTTATGATGCCGGGGAGATATTCATCCCACTTGACTTCAAGGATGATGGGCGCATCTCTCACCGGCACGGTGATGCACTCAGGATTTAGAAAATCTGTGCCCGCCATCCCTGTTCTAAGGTCATAGTCAAGAGTTACTCTCACATTGCCCGGAGCATATATGAATGGCTCCCTGATATAATCAACTATTGTTTTGGCACGAAGACTCTGATAATTCATCTTCAGATACAGCTCCTGTATCAGGTCTCTCTCATCATCCCTCATCCACCCGGTATCATTGGAGACTATTTTTAAGGCTTCTTCGGGTGTAAGCTCTGCGCTGTACTTGGTACCAAGCCCTTTTCTTTTGCTCTTTTTCTCCAGATGGATGAACGATGGATCGAGATTGTAGAAGCGGATCCTGAATTTTTCTCTCATATCCACTCCGTTGATCTTGTCCTTCAGTGCCTTGTCATACGGTGTGTCAAAATAGAGACTCCGTATATGATATTTGCCATCGATCGCATGAGGATCGGGAGTCATGATGGCTCTCATCCTCATGCGTATCGTCAGGAAATCCGCATAGTTTATATGGTGCTTTAGCTCATGCCTGTAACGTTTTTCCATTGATCCTTTTAACCTCCATATCCGTCAGATCAAAATCAGTCTGCCGGCAAAATCCCGGCAAAAGAGGGGTTTGATAATCCGGTAAGTCGAGTTTTTGGACAGTCTGCCTATCATGCCTTGACTGCTTCCGACCATTCGCTGTATACTTTCTCACCGTTTACGGTTTTGTATGCCCTGACACGGATGTAATAGTTCTTTTTCTTTTTCAGTGATTTTAGCTTGGCTTTGGATGAAGCCGTTGTAACGACCTTTGTTTTTTTCGCCTTGAAGGCTGCTGAGGTCGAATACTGTATTTCATAACCATCTGCATCAGAGGTCTTCGCAACCTTCACTGTAATCTTTTTTCTGTTCTTGCTGCGAGTCGCTTTCTTCACTGTAGTGGTGTTTACTGTAGTCTCGTCAGAGCCGGATGATACACCGGTATCTGTTGACGCAGCATTCTCATTCGGTGTTACCGTACCGGTCACGATACTGCCGCCCGGTGTGCCCGATGTATATGCCGTACCGTTCACATACAATGTGTGTCCATTGTAGTCAATTGTTCCTGTTCCCGATATTGATGTCACATATGAATCTGCCGTCAGCTTCCATCCGCCGTCAAGCGTCACATTTACTGTTCCAAGTGCTGTTCCCGATCCATTCTCATCTCCTACCATTCCGATAAAGGTGGAATCCTTGTCAATGTTCAAGGCAAGTGTTGACTTGGAGCTTGACTTGCTCGATGCGGTATTGCTGACAATGATCTTTCCTTCGAGGTTCTGTGAAGTAGCATTAAGTTTTGCATTGTTCTCTGCACCTGACCAGCCGTCATTTACTACGGACATCAGTATGCCTTCACTATCAGTGTTGTTGATCTTCACACCGTTTAGGTTTATCTCAGCCGAGGTATTCGTCACATGGAATACATGTCCGCTCTTTGAGTTGAGCGTCCCGCCGGTCATCGTAAATGATGAGTCCGTCCCGTCGGCATCTCCGGACATCGACTGATATATCATGATGGTATCAAGATACTGGGCATTGCCGTTTTTCTTTGTGTTGTTTGCCGTGAGGGTACAGTTTGTGAGACCCACGCTGTTGGTTCCCTCGATGCAAACGCCCTCTGATGTATTGGATACAAGGGTCGCGTTCTTTACTGATACCGCAGCCGTTGAATAGATGGCGGGTGATCCCGTTCCGTTCGTTGTATAGGTGCCGCCGTCTACATTTACCGTACCACCGCCTCTGTCAGTTCTGATCGCTGCTGAGGATGTTCCGGAGGTCTCTACTGTCAGGTTGGTCGCGTTGGTAACACCTCCTCCGGTCGTCATGATGCCGCCGGAGCCGCCCCCTGTCGTCGTGATCTTGGAATCTGAAATATTTACGGTCGTTCCATCACCTGATGCTCCGTTCTTGCCACCGTTGCCACCATAGGAGAATACTCCGTTGGCTCCGTCTGACTCAGTGGTTACCGTCGCATTTTTGATCGTAACGACCGCACCGTCCTTGGCTATGATAGCTGAATTGGTTCCATAGAAGCTTGATTCATCACCATTTGAGCCGTCACCTGTCTTGGAAGCCGTTATGCCATCAAGCGTAGGTGTTATACCATCTCCGCTTATCATCAGGGCATTCTGACCTGACGTGGATGATGAATAGGTCTTGTTCTTGTAGGTATTGGAATCGCTGATCGTTGCCGCAGCAGTCCAGGATACATTGGTGCTCCCTGATCCACCCGGACCACCCGATCCTCCATCCGGCGGAGTTCCCATCCCGTTACCTGAGCCTGACGGCGGGTCTCCCGGAGGAGTATCCATCGTCATCCCGCTTGATGCCGATGAGGTATCAGCCGCTGCCACACTCATTTTTTCCGGACTGCCACAGCCTGCCATGCTGATGGTTCCGACCGCAAGAGCCAGTGTAAGCGCTGTCGCGGGTATTATTTTTTTTGCAAGCATTTTCTTTTTCATAGTAATCTACCACCTTTCCATTGACGTTGATCATTCTTTTTTCAGACTTTCCGGTATCTGTTATGATTCTTATCCTTAATATACCGGATTCTATGTCATGTCGGATAACAGCTTGCCGGGCGTCCCCGGCTCGCCTTTGATGAGGTTATGATATACTATGAAACTTAAATGAACTTAAATGTCTATCCGAAACGTATCACAGTTGTCACTCCATCACATAAGGAAGGTGTGAGCGTAGTGACAGCTGTGAATAGTAATATCTCTATATTAGATCTATGATCTGCCTCTTGTATTGCAGAAAGTCCTCTGTCAGGAGATATTCATGATTTTTTTGGGGGCGGTTTTCGATCGTTATGATATGTGAGATAGTAGCGGGCGCATCTGCTCCGGGTACGGATATACCTTCTGCCGCCTCATTCATATCTGATCCCTGCACGGATGCGCCTGCCTCTGATGGCTGTGCATTCATCCTTGACAGGATACAGATGCGGTCAGAGAGAAGGATCGCCTCATCAACATCATGAGTTATCAGTATTGTCGGGATCTTAAGTTCTTCCATTACAGACAGATACCATATGTGCATGGAACTCCTGGTGATGGTGTCAAGTGCGGAAAAAGGCTCATCTAACAGAGTCACCTCTCCCGAGAAAAGAAATGTACGAAGAAGGGCTGCGCGCTGCCTCATACCTCCGGAGAGCTCCGCGGGATGTTTTTTCTCATAGCCCGAGAGCCCGAACTGCCCGAGATGTTTTGATGCTATTTCTCTGGCTTCTTTTTTTTTGGTGCCGCGAATGACAAGAGGAAGGGCTATGTTATCGATAACTGTCTTGTGCGGGAGCAGAAGGTCTTTTTGCAGCATATAGCTGATGCGTCCGGGCTGACCTATGATGCTCTCATCATCAAGGAGAACATCTCCCTCATCAGGAGCGGTAAGACCGGCTATTATATTAAAAAGAGTTGTCTTGCCTCCACCGCTCACACCGAGGAGAGCTATGATCTCTCCCGGGTGCAGCGTCATATTAACATTCTCTATGATCTTCCTTCCGTCAAAGGATTTGGATATGTTTTTGACTTCCAGTTTTTTCATTTATTTACTTTCCTTCAGTTGCTATTCCAGAAACTCAGTAGATACTCCGGCATCGGTTTCAAGCTCATTTTGAACGAGTCCTTTTTCATTCAGCCACTGATAAAAGCTGTTCCACCTGTTCTTATCTATAACTCCCCATGATGCGGCATCTGAAATATACTCCCCGCTTAAATATTTCTGTGATTCCTTCACCAGTGCCTCATCAAGCTCAGGAGCATTTTTCAGCAGGATATCAGCAGCCTCATCGGGATTTTCTGCTGCATATTCATAACCCTTTTTTACTGCTCTTAAAAATGCCTTGGCATTCTCAGGATCGTTGTTTAGAAAGTCATTGTTAGCTATGATGACGGGTGAATAATAGTCAAACACTTCATCATAGTCCCTGAACAAAAGGAAATTGTTAGGGATGTTTTCCATGTTGAGCTTGACACCGTCCCAGCCCGCATAGATCCAAACACTGTCGATATCGGAATTCAGTCCCGCCACTATATCCTCAACGTAGGTTGATATGAGGTTTACATCATCCCAGCTTGCACCGTCTTTTTCTACAAGGGTTTTAAGTATAGCCTGCTCCGTCGGAGAATCCCATGTCGCATAGGAGTGTCCGGCAAGCTTTCCAAATGAATCTATTCCTTTTTCTTTGAGCGAGACAAGACCGGATGTGTTGTGCTGCAATATTGCCGCCACTGCCGTGATGGGCAGAGGTGTATCACCCGATATCGCCGGTGCCATGGTGTCCTGGAATTCTATTCCAAACTGCGCATCGCCCGAAGCGACCATATCTGCGGCGCCTCCGTCGGGTGGCTGTACTATGCTTACATTCAGTCCCTCATCCTTAAAATAGCCCTTGTCCAAAGCCACATAAAGCCCCGTGTGGTTCGTATTCGGCGTCCAGTCAAGAACCATAGTCAGGTCGATGAGAACCAGCGCATCCGGATTGTTGCCATCCTCTGTGTCTGTGGATGTATCCGTGTTTTGTGCAGATGCCGCATCGGAGGATGAGCCGCTTTCTCCCGAAGCCTGTCCGTCACTTCCGGTGCTTCCGCATGCACACAAAGACATTGACAGAACCAACATCATTATCACCGCCACATATTTTTTCAGACTTACCATGGAGGTGCCTAAAGTCGATTTGTAAGTATGTTTTTTTTCCGAATTTGTTTTGTTCATTTTTCTTTTTGTCCCGCCTGCTTTAATTATTATTTCTGCCATGATAACACAATTACAAGCTGCGCAGACAATCTCCTTTCATTTTTTCTACCTGAATGATCATTTACTTTATCAGGGATATCTGAACGATCAGTATTTATTTACCTTGTTCCTGATAGTTTTCAGTATTTGCAATAATATAAGGCTAATGATCGATATTAAAAATATAACGGCAAACATCTTGTCATAGGAAAAGCTTTTTTTCACTCTGGTCATATAGACTCCGAGTCCCGAGAAGCCGCCGAGCCACTCAGATATCACGGCACCTACTATCGCATATGAAGTCGCGATATAGAGTCCCGAGAAAAAATACCCGAGACTACCGGGGAGCTTTACATGACGGTATATCTGCCAGGGTGTCGCCCCCATCGCTTTCATCATCCTGACAGCATCCGTGTCTGCCGATCTGTAGCCGTCCATGAGATTCACTACCAGCGGAAAAAAGCCCGCTATTACTACAAGGGTGATCTTCGGTGCGGTCTCATATCCCATCCACAAAACCAACAGGGGCGCGATCGCGACAGTCGGTATCGTCTGCGTGAGAACCAGTATGGGATTTAGGGCTTTGTATAAAAAATCAAATCTCTCCATAAGCGCAGATAATATCAGTGCTAATACTACCGCGATCCCAAGTCCCGCAAATGCCTCGTACAAGGTCGTTCCGGCGTGGCTCATGAGGAGCGGAAAATCATTTATGAAGGCTGCCGCCACCTGTACCGGTGAGGGAAGCATGTATTCCGGAAGCCATCCCATCATATGTGCCATCTGCCAGATAACAAGAACTCCTATGATAGTCCCGACGGGTATCAGGATGTCTGATATTCTCTTTGGGCTTTTATCTGCTTCTTTCATGAGATGTTTCTCCTTGTTTTATAGCTGCCATTCACGGCTGTCAGTGGTGCTTGGACACCTTCTTGTCTATTGTGAGGATATCACCCTCCGGCTTGTAAACGATCTTGACATAGGTCGATACGGCATCAATTCCGCCGGCTGATATGGCGACCTTTTGAGCTCCCTTCACTATCTCCATCAGCTCATCATAATCTCCTTCTATTGTGGTCTCAAACGGTCCCACATAGGTGGAGAATCCAAAGCTTTTGATGTAGGCGATCACCTCGTCTACTATCCTCACTACCTCATCATCACTTGTGGTGTTTGGCAACACCTGGATCGCTACACTTGCATTCATTTTGTTTCCTCCTTTTCATATAAATTGATATCTGCTCCCGGTGAGCATGTGCAATCGGGTAGGAATGATGTAATCGCCTCCTACCAGCCCCTGCGAATCGAGTAGGGAAGATAAAATCGCACCCTACTCGCCCGCGGGGCTGCGTGTTGCGAAGCAACTAAATTCATAACGCAGCCCCTGCGATAAAAAGAGCCCTGCGGAAGTATCCGCAGGGCTCCATAAAAAGTCACCGTCACGAATGCTTCCTTACGCCGGTATTAACCGGTTCAAGTTCTAAGGGTCGATCGTTGGTGATCTCTCAGCCCGTCAGTCCGTATGCCAAATCCATCATCCGGCTCTGCAGCATCGGCAAACTGTCCGGAAGCTCCTTGCCGGACAGTCTGCCGGGGCTCCCCCAGCAGATATTTAGTTATTACCATTCACGACTGTTACTCCAATTCATGCCGGATTCCCGCACTTCGCTACGCTCCGTGCTCTGCTTCCGCTCCGCGGCTTAATCCCTTATGTATGAGTAGTAACGTCACGACCGTCATATTATATGTTATATTACATCTGTTGTCAATAGAAAAAACATCGGCACCGGACCATACAATATTCTTTAAAAAATGCTTGCATTGTTCTATATCTTGTGGTATAGTAGAACTCCAACCACTCCTGCTCCTGTGCAAAGGAGGGGTTTCTAATGAAAAATTCTATCAAGTCCGGACATCGTTCCGGCTGTCGAAGACAAGTTCATAAGCACAGATCATGTCGAAGTGTTTTATCCATTTTCGTTTTATTTTTATTAGTATTTACTATGG
>JAGBOK010000110.1 GCA_017633905.1 Eubacterium sp.
GGCATGAAGAAGAGACTTAGTATAGCTATGGCGGTAAATTCCGACCAGCCGGTCATCCTGCTCGATGAGCCGGGAGCAGCTTTGGATCTTCCGTGCAAGGAGCGCATAGAAGTATATCTGAAAGCGCGAAAAGCACAGGGAGCCGTTATCGTGATCGTCACGCACGAGGAGAGGGAGATCGCCATGTGCGACAGGCTGCTTTTGTTAAAGGATGGTCATATTTCAGAAACAGATTACGATGGGAATATTCACAGACTTGTCGGTATGATATAGAATTATTATGATTACATTTGGTTCTTATTTTCTGATAGAATTCAAAAAAATGAGACGGCATTTAGTCTCTTGTGTTTTAAGTTCAGTCATGATACTCATTTTGAGCGTGGCTGTTCTTTTTATGTTTATCAGCGAGAGAAGCGCAGAAAAAATAGACAAGACCGGAGTCGGTATAGTCATGGATACAGACGATCGGTTCGGTGGTCTGATATCTGCTGCCATGAACTCACTCGGACAGATATCCGAGACCTTTTCATTTGAATTTGTGACCGAATCAGAAGGAAATTCCATGTTGAAAAACGGAGATATTGCGACACTTATTATAATTCCGGATGACTATGCAGCCTCATTATATTATGGGAAAAATGCCCCTGTTACGATCCGCTACGGAGCAGACCGGATAGGGCTCCCGGAGCTTCTGATACGCCGTATCACGGATGCCGCGGCGTCCTATATTCTTGATACCGAGGCAGGGATATATGCCCTGAGTGATATATATGAAAGCTCATATGTCGATGGGAGGGATGATAAGCTTCCCACCGATGTGGAAAATGAGCTAAACTATGAATATCTGAAGGTACTGCTTGCAAGAGAAAGCATGATAACAGAAGAGCTTGTCCATACCAATGAGGGGATGGATATTACTCTTTATTATGTTGTCGCCGGCTTGTCACTTCTATTGTTATTATCCGGTCTTGGCTGCAGGGGGATGTTATATAATGAAGCGGACAGCCTGTCTTTGCTGATGCGTACCCGTGGACTTGGGTTTGCTTATCAGAGTATAGCATCGGCACTGTCTTTTGTATTGACGTATTTTATATTTTGTCTGATCATATCCGTTCCTATATCGGCTGCACTCTGGTTTTCTCTTGGTATATCACCCTTGTCATGGTTTTTTGTTCTGCCTGCCATGCTGCTTGCGGCGGCAGTGATACATCTGATATACACGATAATACATGACAGTATTTATTCGATAATAATTCTTTTATTATCAGTGCTTGCCATGGGATTTATAAGCGGATATTTTTATCCCGTGAACTACCTCCCTGACGGGTTTGATTTCATCGGAAGATTTCTTCCGACACGGTGGATTTTTTCTCAGATACGGACGTCCTTTACAGGTGAATATTCTGTAGGTGTTACTGCGGTGACGTTTGCTTTTGCCGCTGCTCTTTTTGCTGTTTCAATTACTATTAAGACTATGGGGCTTAGAAATGAGAGGTGCTCATGAGATACTGGTTATATGCTGTATGCAAGAGGACATTCATACAGCCTTTTCTCCTGATATCCTTGATTCTTATCATAGCGCTTCCGCTGATGCTTGGGATTCAGCTTAAAGAGGACAGTCATATCATACATGTGATCGTAGTAAACGAGTCCTCATCAGAAACGGGAGCAGAATTGTATGAGAAGCTGTTGTCCAAAAGCTCGGGGCTGATTTTATTTGACGGTATCGATGATGATTATTTCAAAAAAAATACTGAAAAAATAATGAGTTCGGCAGAAGCGGTCTATATAATTCCGAAGGACATAGATGAGCGCATAGCGGATTTTCATACAAAAAGAAATGGGATAATAACCGCGGTCAGAAGCGAGGATGAGCTGAGTGTAAGGATCATAGATGAGATGGTATACGGCGCATTGTATGATTATATAGCTGAGGATATGGCACTGCGGTACGTAGAGAAGTATGTTGAAATATCAGATGGCGATATTTCCGGTGCATCAGAGGCGGATGAGTTTCATGACAAATACGAATCGTACAGGGCTGCGGAGGTTCCTTTTATATTTGAACATGCGGATGGAAGCGCTTTTTATGAGCTGAACGAGGATACAGGCGACAAAAATCCACTGTTATCACCCGTAAAAGGACTGATAGCGGTGCTGATCGTGCTTGCCGCCCTGACAGGAGGGATACTTTGGTACGAGGACAGGGACAGATCGGTATTTATCAGGCTCACGCCCGGCAGACGTCATTTGGTTCATGTCATGTATATCCTCGCAACTGCATTACCTGCATCCGTAACAGGTCTGGTCGGAGTTTTTGCCGCGGGAGCGGAGACGGATTCTTTTTTTCATGAATCAATTGCCATGGCCGCCTTGTTCCTGATGATTGTACCGCTTGTATTTCTCATTCAGCTTTTGATAAAAGACAGACGGATATACATGGCACTCATCCCGGCACTGACCATATATAATTTATTTTGCGGATCGGTATTTGCGGAACTTGACGGCGTGGGAGCACTGCAGCCTCTCAGGTTGTGCAACCCGCTGTATTACTATATGCAAATATAGTTGCGGCAGAGTGACAGGCGTGAATAGTAACGGATGCTAATTACGCCTGAGCAATGTTGACAAAGTGTACGCTTGTTAGTATAATTAAGACCACTGATCATATCAGTGGTTTCTTTAACGATCATGTAAAAGGAGGAGACGGTTATGGTACTTAATATCATCATTGTAGTGTTAGGTGTAGCGATCATGATAGGCGGAGGGTATCTGACCTATCGCAACAACAAAAGAGTCGAGGGTGAGAGAAGAAAGCCTGCTGCAATACTTTGGATACTCGGTATCGCAGTTGCTGCTTTTGGCGCGTCATTTACCATTATTCCGACGGGATACACGGGAGTTCTCTCGACATTTGGACAGATATCTGACAAGACACTTCCAAACGGATTCAATATCCGCATCCCGTTTGCCCAACAGATCAATCTTGTCAACAACAAGCAGCAGGATATGGTGTTTGAGGACGAGCAGATAGTTTCAGAGACATTGGAACGTAATACGGTCACTTTCTCGGGAGTCACCGTCACATACCAGATAAACCCGGAGAAGTCCGCGTGGATAGCAGCCAACGTATCAAACTATGAGGACAATCTGGTAGGACAGTCACTGGTGGCATCCGCTATCAAGACAAGTTCAAAAACACTGTCTCCGGTAGATGTTACCAACCGTTCGATACTTGAACCCAAGGCACAGGAGTGCGTGCAGGAGTCACTCGACCAGAAGTACGGTGAGGGGACTATCAAGGTCAACAAGGTAGTCATCAACAATGCGCAGTTTGATGCAGAGTATGACCAGAAGATCGCACAGAAGCAGCAGTCACAGATGTCATATGAGACACAGGCTATCGAGAACAAGAAGAATATAGAAAAGGCTGAGGCAGATGCCAAGGTCAAGCAGACAGCAGCAGAGGCTGAGGCAAAGGCAAATGAGACTCTCGAGAAATCACTCTCAAAAGAAGTCCTCACCTCCAAGATGCTTGACAAGTGGAACGGAGAGCTGCCAAAGGCAATAGGCTCTGATGGCGGGATGATGTTTGACATGTCAAGCCTCATGGGAGACGCGGCAGATACCAAGGCTTCCGGCACCTCATCAGGAGACGGTTCATCGTCATCAGGTGGTGCATCTTCAGGAGCAGCCGACTGATCATAGAAACACATATTGTTATTTTTATAAAAAAATGGAACGAAGTACCTTCCTGACCAATAAAAGAGGAGTTTCAGATGCCTAAAGAAAAAACATTATATTTTTGCAGGGAGTGCGGAACAGAGACGACCAAGTGGGCAGGTCAGTGCCCGGGGTGCCGCGCGTGGAACACCCTTGTAGAGGCTCCGGCAGGACAGGCGGCGAAGCTCAAATCAAAGGCGGTATCTGAGTCAAGGAAGAAGGCTGCCGCACAGGCTGTCACAAAAAAACAGCCGGTGACGATATCTGATGTTGAGAATGTCTCGGATGCCAGACAGTCTGTCGGTATGGCGGAGTTTGACAGAGTGCTGGGCGGAGGTATAGTTCCCGGCTCCCTGATACTTCTCGGAGGCGACCCGGGTATCGGAAAATCAACGCTTTTGCTTCAGACCTGCAGGATGCTCTCCGGAGCCGGCGTGAGGACTTTATATGTTTCCGGCGAGGAGTCCGAGAAGCAGATCAAGCTGAGAGCCGAGAGGATCGGTGAGTTTACCGACGGGATGCTGCTCTATTCCGAGACTGCCATGAGTGACATCATAGAGGCGGTCGATATGGTAAATCCCGATGTGCTCATAGTAGATTCCATTCAGACAGTTTACGAGGAAAGCGTAGATGCCGCTCCCGGCTCGGTCTCGCAGGTGAGAGAGGTAACGGGGATATTGCTGCAGCTTGCCAAGAGCAGAAACATAACCATATTCATTGTGGGACATGTGACCAAGGAGGGAAATGTCGCGGGTCCCAGAATGCTGGAGCATATGGTGGATGTTGTTCTTTATTTTGAGGGCGACAAGACAGCAATGTACAGGATGCTCAGAGGCGTCAAGAACAGATTCGGCTCGACCAATGAGGTCGGAGTGTTCGAGATGAGGGAGCAGGGGCTCATAGAGGTTCCGAACCCCTCGGAATACCTGATGCAGGGGAGACTGGAGGGAGAGGCAGGCTCTGTCATCGTAAGCGCGATGGAGGGGTCGAGAGCATTTCTCATAGAGGTACAGGCTCTGGTCTGTCATTCGAGCTTCCCCGTGCCGAGGCGTACTGCTGTCGGAACGGATTATAACAGGGTGAATCTCCTCATGGCAGTCCTTGAAAAAAGGATAGGAATGCAGATCGGCGACTGTGATGCCTATGTAAATGTTGCGGGCGGTATGAGGATAGCAGAACCGGCACTTGATCTTGCCATCATTGCCTCGCTCATATCAAGTCATACAGGCAAGCCCTTTGATCCCAAAACAGTATTTTTCGGTGAGATCGGTCTTGTCGGTGAGGTGAGAGCCGTATCGCATTCTGAGCGAAGGATCATGGAGGCTGTCAAGGCGGGATACAACACGATAGTGCTTCCCGAGAGCAACCGGGCTGCGCTCGACAGAAGCGGGATGTTTGACTCCGCGGGGGCGAAGCTCATCGGCGTCAGGCACGTCAGGGAGCTCGGAAGCCTCACATAGAGTTTTTTTTCACGGCTGTCACTCCGCACATGCTAAATATCAGCCGTGAATAGTGATCTGAAATTTCATAGAAAGTATTTGATATTTTGGATGGGATGGTGTATAATAATATCAATATGTTGTAGTTAAGAGTTACTTCTCATTGGTGATAGAAATGTATATAGGTGCATGGATGCAAACATCCAACACCCCTGCATAGATCTTTCAGCCGTGGATAGTAACATATTAACAGATTATGGAGGGAATTATGAGCGTAGTAAAGGAACTTATCAGGGAAGAGTCGGACGGAGCATTGAGCTTTGGCAATTATGAACTGGGAGAGAAGACCAAGAAGTCAGACTTTCCTCATGACGGCGCTACTTACAAGATCAAGACTTTTAAAGAGATCACAAGACTTGAAAAAAATGGGACCATGGTCTATGAATCGGTTCCGGGATCGACAGTCACCGGATTCAAGGGTGATACTGCATCAATGTCGTTTGATGTAGAGGCACCGGGAGATATTTCCTTTACAGTAGAGTTGGAGCCGGACAGTCTGTACAGGCTTGATATCAACGGAGAGTCGGCAGGCAGCATCCAGACCAATATGTCAGGAAAGCTTAGTGCAAGCATAGAACTTGATGCCGGAGGAAAGGCTTCAGTGAACATCACGAAGATTTGATAAAAATAGCCGTGAGTAGTAACAGGATTATATTCGGTAAGGGGGATCAGTGATGGCTGATCAGGGAACTGAGCTTTATTTTGATGATACTTTCATGCAGAATCTGATGGCGAATGATGCCATCGGAAAGTTTATAGAGCAGGGAGAGGCGTTCAAGACACTTATGACATACTACAACTGCGCTATCATGGAGGTAGAGACCAAGTTCAAAGTACTCAATGAGGATTTTTCTGTGGAATATGACAGAAATCCGATAGAGACGATAAAAACAAGGCTCAAATCACCTGAAAGTATTATTGAAAAGCTCCAGCGAAAGGGTCTTCCTTTTTCTGCCGAGTCTATAGAGCAGAACTTAAGTGATATAGCGGGAGTCCGTGTTATATGCGCATTTCCGGAGGACATATATCTTTTGAGTGAATGCCTGTTAGAGCAGGATGATGTGCGGCTGATCGCACGCAAGGACTATATAGCAAACCCAAAGCCCAATGGCTACAGAAGTCTCCATCTGATAGTTGAAGTCCCGATATTTCTTCATGCAGAGAAGAGATATATCAAGGTCGAGGTGCAGCTTCGCACTATAGCTATGGATTTCTGGGCGAGCCTTGAACATCAGATATATTATAAAAAAGGACATAACGTTGATGAGCTGAGAGCAGAACTTAAACTGTGTGCTGAAACGAGTGCGGCACTTGATCTCAGGATGCAGAGCATCAGAGCGAAGATCGAGGATGTATCGGATCAGGAGGCGTAAAAAATAGGTATGGTGTTTAGATAGATTATCCTGTTGACGCCGTACTAAACCGGCAGATTATGAAAGCAGGTGATAGCTATGGATAGCGGAAAAAAAGAACGGATTCTTGGATTAAAAAATAAAAGAAAAGCGATAGCCCGCCGTATGAATGATCTATGTGTACGGCACAGACGGATGCGCCCCGTGATACGGGCAGCATCTGTTGCGGTCATCGCTTTTTTTAGTGCGGTTATAGCTGTATACGGGAGAGTTGCGATCAGCAGGGAGACCAGGAGATTCGCAGCTCTTGTAGTATCAGTCATCATGATATTTGTCTCCGTTACGGGTATCATCTACCCCTCTATCAGGGAGGAGGATTATGTAACAAGATCCCTGGCTGAGGGAGAGGCAGTATCGGGCGCAGCCCTCATGGAAAGTGAGATGGTGTATTCTGATGAAGGCGGGGGCGCAGTGGGTGACGGTCAGACTGTTGCAGAGCCGGCTTTTGAGGAAGTGACAGGCTCAGAAGCAGAGAACCCGACAGAAAATACATCATCCGGCGAAGAGACTGTTGGTCAGACAGCGGATGTGTCATCCGGTGTGGAGAGTGACGTTCAGACAGAGAATACATCATCAGGCGTGGAGGCTGATGATCAGACACAGGCAGGAGCTGTTGTAGAAGAGAATACGTCCGATACCTATCCGTATACAGGAAATACTCCGGTCAATGACAGCGGTGATGGAAATACAGTGTCAGCTTTAGAGACGGTTGACAATACATCAACAAATGATAACAGTTTAACAGACGGTGAAACAGCCGATCCGGAAGAGGAGAAAGAGCCGGAGCCGTTCTATGCCAGCAAGGTCATAGATGACGTAGAGATATTTGTTTCTGCTGATGCAGGAGTTCTTCCTGCGGGTGCGACTCTTGATGTGAGGACACTGCTTCCCGAGGAGAGGGAGCAGGTTCAGGAGTCTGTAGAATACAGCTTTAATAAACCGACAGAGATCATTGATTCATATGCTTATGATATCAAGATATATAATGCAGAGGGTATCGAGGTTCAGCCCGATACAAAAAAGGGAAATATCAGAGTTGCGTTTGCATCCGACAAAATAGCCGAGTCTGATCATGATGTTGATATATATCATGTAAAAAAAATGGATGAAGAAATAGAAATACCATCCGTTCAGGATTTGAAGGTAGAGAAGCTGAGTACGCATATCGGGCTTGTCGAGCAGCAGGATGCGGCATTTGCCGATACGACAGGGTTTTCGTATTATATTCTTACATTATCAGAGACATCAAGCTTTACAAATACATACACAATTCAAAGTGAGGGAGAATATCGTCTTGTAGATATAGCAAAGGCGATGGGGTGTTCTGATGCGGTTGATGCCGTAATACATAACTTAAGTAGAACTACTAATAACTCTGCATATTTAGAGATTTTTTATGATGCGGAATCATATTGTTGCCTGAGAGTTAAACAGACATTTTCCGATGAGAAGCATTTTTGTTTATATTGGGACACACAACGTCATTCACAACAGACTATGTGGACAAGCAGTCATCATCTGGATGTACATGTTAAATGTGATGAAGTTGAGGAGTATGTCCCACAGGACGGTGAAATATTATTATGGATTGTTGATGAACCGAATACAACAGTTGAAAATGATATTTATAATATGCTTGTAGAAATCGGGGGAGCAAATACTGTCAAAAAGTATAAAAATACCGAATTGACATCAGATGTTATATCCGGAGTTAAACTTATTTATCTTGTAAATATCAGATCTAAGTCAATAGGAGATAATACGTCTGTTTTGGTTACTGAGAATAACGTTAATCTTCTTAAAAACTTTGTTGCAATGGGTGGGCGTATCGTCATGCAGGGAGAGAACCCGAACTATAGTGGCGGCGGTAATACTGCAATGAGTGTACTTGCGTCTCGAATTGGTGGGAACTTTACTATTACGGACAAGGGTGATGCGATGGGTGTAGGAACTTTAGCAGAGGTTAATCCCGAGGCAGAGCTTGGAAAGTATGTAGAGGAAGTGGGGGGGATTGAATCCTGGTATGTTTCTCATATAGATACAAGTGGAAATGCAATATGGGTGTGCAGGACATGTTATCAGAATAAGTATTTTAATTTTATCGTTGACCAGCAGGCCGGAAGAGGGCGCATAACTGCGATCAGTGATATTAATTTTATAAACAAAAATACAAATGGTCCTCATCATGATGCCAATGTGCAGCTCTTCAAAAATCTTTTTTTGGATGCTGTAGAAAATATCAAAAGAGTAATGGCAAACCCTAAGGTTGGAACGGATTATGTAGTTATAAATCCTTCAGCATCTGATGTATATTACAGGATTAGGAATAATGATAATGAATCTACGGAATTAGTTTCTCCGTCATCTCTTAAGATATATGATGATAATGGTAATGAAAATACATCGGCAGAACTATGGACTGATTCGGGGTGGACACATGGAAACGGAGAAAACATCACGATATCAGGTCTGACACATGATACCAAATATATTCTTGAGGCTGTCCATGAAGAGTATGTTAATAATAATACCGTAACGAGTGATAAAATAACTGAGGTTCCATTTATTACTCTGGTAGATCCGAGAGATCCGAGAATCGAGAATGGAGATAACAAGATAGTTAGTATACATCGCTACAGCAATGAAGATCCATCAACAGACACTATAGAGGTAACAGATATTATGCCGGAACATGCAGGAGCGGGAGGCTTTATGTTTGCGCTCAAAGCTGAAGCCGGTAATATGCTCACTGACTTTATGGCTTCCGATGATGAAGGAAAACTAATATTTACGGATGTCCCGGAGGGCGGCGGTTATTATCTGGTCGCAATAGATCCGAATAAAGATAACAAAAAGTCGGCCACATACCCTATACCATGCTGCTTGATGATGAATGAGTGGCGATATGACGGGCAGCAAAAAACTGTTGATCCTCTATATGATTTTGCTGTCAAGACAGAAGGGAATTATCTAGCCAAGGATACAGACTATACCATCGAATCCGGCAGTGTTCTTAGTGCGGTAGAGATAGGTGATTATAATTTTACCATGAAGTTTGGTGGTATCTATAATGATACAATGAAGATCACCAAGACATGGACCATTCACAAGTCTACATTCCCGGATGTCCTAAAGAGTGTGTATATATCCAAGAATGGATCGAACAGTAAAAGACTCGACCTGAGCTCATTTGTCGCAAGCGGCGGTACTATGGGTACAACAGTTGATATTACCGAAGAAGATGCGTTGAGCTCATACATAACTGAGGCAAGGCTTGAGGGGACTACTCTCATTTACACTATAGCTCCGCATGATGTAGGGATAGACGGAAGGGTCACTATTGATGTTGCAGGTGGAGAAAGGTTCGATGATTATACACTTACGGTAAACTTCACCACCGTTGATATTGATATCCCGGATGAGACGCCTGCTCCTACAGCTCAGCCATATCGTCCTGCTACCGGAGGCGGTTCGGGCGGTTCTACCAGCAGCACACAGTACATATATGTCTATGTGACACCGTCGCCTGCGCCTACTGCCGCACCGCTTCCCGATCCGAAGAATGTCAACACACATGTCATGATGAATGGGAAGGACATTCAGAATGCGTCCGTCAGGGGACTTGAAGAGTATGCTTTGTCGCAGCCCGGTAAGACCGTGGATGTTACGCTGTCCGTGACGCAGAGAACTGTAGATGATCTTGATGATGGCATCAGGAAGAATTTCAGGAAAATGCGAAAACAGATATATGAGGAGGAAAAAGAGAAAAATATAGATTCATCATACTTTGATATACTTGTGACCAAGAGAGTTGACGGCGGAGAGCCTGAGGTAGTATCAGATCTCGGAAGTGCTATAGAGATCGAGATCTCCGGCGGCAGATGGCTTGATGAGGAGCCGGTAGCCATCAGAAATCACGGCGGCAACGTGATCGAGATGAAGGAGCTTATGAGGCGTCCGTCAGGGGACTTCGAGGACGGCACCTTCTATGTGAATGGTGATGGAACGATATGCCTGTATGCGAGATATTTCTCAGAGTATTCGCTGTCATATCTAAGGGATGTAGACGGAATAGCCGGGAAACCGGTCAAGACCAAGCCCGGAGTAGAGCTCTCGGATGATGGCGGAGATACCGTATCAGCTCCGGCAGGCTCCGGCAGGATATCATCAATCAGCCCTGAGACGGGGGACAGGATGCCTCTTTTGTGGGTATGGATCATGATGTTGACATCAGGGATCGTTCTCTTTGCCTATGCCATGGGATTTATCAGAAAAAAGAGTCGCGGATAGTAATGTTAAAAGGACACATTCATCAGGTATTCTTTTTTGAAATAGTCACTGTTTCCAAGGTTTATTATATGCATATCAGGAACAGGAAACATTATATCATTGCTTTTGTATAAGTCTGCCTCTTGCGGCAGACTCGCAAGAGAATTGTGGGTGCAATTCTCTGTGCATCTGTCGGACAGGATATCTAATCCCTGCAGGCATGTGTTGCCTGCGGGGATTATTTTTTCTGCTGGGATGCCCGGAAACATCCCGAGGATTTCGCAGTCATCCGGACTGATATGATAGCCGAAGCCTCCTGCGAGATATAGTACATCAATATCCGATGGCTGCAGCTGTGCCGCCTTCAACAGAGTCTTGATTCCGGCGGCTATGGCAGCCTTTGCAAGCAGGATCTCATGCAGATCATCAGCAGTAAATATAATAGCTCTTTCGTTTTTTGATCCCTGAACACAATTTGTGTCTGAGGTATCGGATGCATTGAAACCGGAAATCGTATTCTGAGTGTCACACAGAAATATTCCGTCCGAAGGGAATTTATCCGTGAGCGATGCATCTTTATTTACATATCCTTTTCTATACAGCTCTGCGGCTATGGATACTGCTCCCGAGCCACACAGACCGATGGGATACAGGTTGTCTATCGTGGTGAGCTTATGCCTCACGGGATACAGCCTGACATGAGATATTGCTCCCGGTATTCCCGGAACGCCGCACGAGAGTCCGCCTCCTTCAAAGGCGGGACCGGCAGCGGTCGCAGTAGCATAGAATTCGGTGTGGCGATTTGCGTTATTATTGAGCAGTCCATCTGTGAGCGTCTCATCATTTATCCCGGATTTGTTTGATGTCTTCATGAGAACCATCTCGCCATTGGTTCCAAGATCGATAAACAGGCGGTTGGCAGATGTTCTGCTACCTTTATTCATATTATCGAAGTTTTCGGAATCGGGATCAATGCTCAGGTTTTCTTCTATTAATCTATCTATTGCGTACAGTCCTGCTATGATATCTCCGCCGATGAATGCTGATGCCCACGGAACGATGTGGATGGTGGCACCGGGTATGTATTCAGATTCAAAAGGCTGCGGCGGCCGGACGTCAGGTATAAAAGGCGCCCTGGTAAGTGATGCCGGATCATATCCCATGAGAATATGTATCATTGCAGTATTTCCACCGATCAGGACATGTCTTGCGGAACGGTCTGTCCTTTCGGCAATGAATTCCCATAATATCCTTTTCATCTCCTCGCCTTTTCCGTTCATGGCTGATCCCATGCGCGAGATGACATCAGCGCCATACGGAATGAGCGGATTCATAAAAGCTGCGGTAGTGTTTTTATTGTCGTCATTATACGAGTGACAAATAGACGAGATGTCAGACATGTTATAAGAAGACATAGCGATAGTGGTTGTCCCCAGATCTATGGCAGTTACATTGATCCCTGTCATTTTTATATATCCTCCTTCAAAAAATCGTTGCGTATCTGACCAAAATATGATAGTATAATTTAGTGTGACACATTAGCATAGGTATGAGCTTTGGGATGATATAGTATTATAACACACGGCATGAGAGTGAGACAATGCAAAATAATAATTTGTATGTGAGAAATAGAAGAATACCGCCGGAAGTCCCGATATTTACGATAATTCTGATCGTGATAAATATAGGTGTGTTTATTTTTACAGAGGTTCGGGGTTCGTCACTTGACACTGAATTTATGCTTTCCATGGGTGCTTCCTATGAGCCGTATATAGTTGAGGGAGGTCAGTACTGGAGGCTTATCACCCACTTTTTTCTGCATTTTGGATGGGATCATCTGTTCAACAACATGATATCGCTGCTCGTGCTCGGATATGCGACAGAGACGGTGCTCGGACATGTCAGGTTTATCAGTCTGTATATACTCTCAGGTATTGTGGCTGGTGTAGTGTCAGTCATGTACAATATGAACGCGGCAGACGGTGCGAGTGTCTCATGCGGTGCATCGGGAGCGATATTCGGGCTCTCGGGCGCGCTGCTTATCCTTTTGATCAGAGGCAACAGAGGGAGACTTTCTACGGAGGTGCCGAGATTTCTGATATATATGGTGCTGAGCCTCTATAGCGGATATCTGGATACCTCTATAGATCATGCGGCTCACATCGGCGGTTTTATCTGCGGCGCTTTCATCTGCCTGTTGATGACATTTTTTGATAAGAGAATATCACTTACATTCGGCAGATGATCAGTACAACATATAAAAATCTTATTATAATAATATATGCAATAAGAAGGTAACAAAAATGACTCAGCTAAGAGTAAATATCTATTATGGCGGAAGAGGTTTGATTGACGATCCGACCATTTTTGTTATAGAGAGGATCACCAAGGTTCTGAACGAACTCGAGGTAACAGTCGAGCGCTACAATCTCTTTGAAGAGAAAAGCAGTATCATGGTGATGCCCAAGACTCTCAAGGATGTGGATGCGGTTGTCCTTGCGGCTTCTGTCGAGTGGTTCGGCATCGGCGGTTTTTTGCAGCAGTTTCTTGATGCCTGCTGGCTCTACGGAGACAAGGAGGAGATAAAGAAAATCTATATGCTGCCCGTCGTGATGGCGACAACCTACGGGGAGAGAGAAGCGGAATTCAGCATGATCAGGGCATGGGAGATGCTGGGCGGCATACCCTGTGAGGGGATATGCGCATACGTTGAGAATCATGTTGACTTTGAGACGAATGCCAAGTACAATCAAATGATAGAGAAAAAAACCGAGAACTTTTACCGCATGATAGCGAGTCATGGCGTCGGGTTCCCGAACTCCAATATGCAGGTGAAGAAAACCGTACTTCGCACGGCGACAATGTCGCTCACGCCCCAGGAGTCAGAGCAGCTCTCGGCATATGTTGCAAACGACGAATATGTCAAGAAACAAAAAGAGGATATTGAGGAGCTTACGAATCTCTTCAAGGGGATGGTTGGAGAGGCTCCCAAGCGTGATGAGTACATTGATACGATAAGAGAGCATTTCTATCCGATGACTGATGAGATCGAGGTCATCTACAGGCTGAACCTGACTGATGAGGACACGTCTATTTTCATCGAGGTAAACAATGACTTTCTTGATGTGTACAGGGCACCGTCAGACTCCGTGTCGGAGCACGGCGAGCCTGATGTCACGGCGGAGATACGAACAGACGTGTTCCGTGATATACTCGATGGAGAAAAAACCTTCCAGGGATCGTTTATGAGGGGTGACATGCCTTCGGTGCATGGCAACTTTACCATGGTCAGAAACTTCGATACGCTTTTCAGATTCAATGATGTAGAGGTTGAGGATGTCTGACACGTTCCGCATGAGCCTGATAGAAGAATATATAAAGATAGTACTTATTCTGTGATTACATAATGAGATATGATAAAAAACGTAACAGGAGGAAACATAATGGAAGATAATTGTATTTTTTGCAAGATAATCAAGGGAGATATCCCATCGACCGCAGTCTATGAGGATGATGACGTGAAGGCGATACTTGATGTCAATCCTGCTGCCGAGGGTCATGTGATCGTAATTCCCAAGGAGCATGCAGAGAATGTTTTTTCCATATCGGATGAGGCTCTCATGAAAACGATATGCGTGGCAAAGAGAGTTGCAGCTGCTCTGAAAAAAGCATATAACTGTGATGGTGTGAATATCATCCAGAACAATGGGGAGGCAGCAGGACAGACTGTATTTCATCTGCATATCCATGTGATCCCGAGATATGAGGGCGATACGGTGAATGTAGGCTGGAAGCCCGGTGACAAGCCTGAGAACATGGAAGAGATCGCAGCAAAGATCAAGGCTGATATCTGAGAAAAGCTATTGATAGTGACAGACATACAAAGCAACAAATCAAGAATTTTTCAAGTCAAATATCAGGGAGGAGTAAATGGCTGACAAAAGAATCATACTGACGGGCGGGGGTACCGCCGGTCATGTGACACCCAATATAGCTCTGATGCCCGAGTTGAAAAAACGGGGCTATGAGATCCACTATGTTGGTTCCAAAGAGGGTATGGAGAAAGATCTTATAAAGCCCTTTGGAGTTCCGTATTACGGGATATCCTCAGGAAAACTCAGACGCTACTTTGATGTGAAGAATTTTACGGATCCGTTCAGGATAATGGCAGGATATTTTGAGTCAAAGAAGCTTATTGATGAGATCGCGCCGGACGTCATTTTCTCCAAGGGAGGCTTTGTCACGGTTCCGCTTGTAAAGGCGGCTTCGGGGAAAAAGATCCCCTGTGTGCTGCATGAGTCGGATATGACCCCGGGACTTGCGAACAGACTGTGTATCAAGTCTGCTGATTTGATCTGCACGAACTTTCCTGAGACTGTGGAACATCTTCCGGAGGGGAAGGCGATAGTCACCGGTACGCCCATCAGAGAAGAACTTTTTAACGGTGATAAAAAAGCAGGACTTGACTTTTGCGGTTTTGATGAGCATTTGCCCGTTATCATGATAATAGGCGGCAGCCTTGGTTCGGTTCGCGTCAATGAAGCCGTGAGACAAATACTTCCTGAGCTTCTGAAGGATTACCAGGTAGTGCATCTGTGCGGCAAGGGAAAGCTTGATGAGTCTCTTGCGGGTACGCCCGGATATATACAGTTTGAATATGTTCAGAAGGAACTGAAGGATCTTATGAGTGCGGCGGATCTCGTGATATCAAGAGCAGGAGCCAATGCGATATGTGAACTTGCAGCATTGGCTAAGCCAAACATCCTGATCCCGCTCTCGCTCGAGGCGAGCCGCGGTGACCAGATACTGAACGCAGAGTCCTTTGAGAAGCAGGGATATTCATATCTGCTAAGAGAAGAGGATATGACATCTGAGACGCTGAGTGAAGCCGTAAAGATCACATGGGACAAAAGATATGAATATGTACAGGCAATGAAAAACGGCGGTCATGGAGATGCCGTGAACAAGGTAGCGGATATTATAGACAGCGTATGTAAATGACATCGTATATGAGATCTGTAAAAGCATTTATATGTGACAGATAACATACATAAAAGAAAAACAATTTATAATGACTGACCGTGACAAACGGCAGCCGGAAATGGAGGACATATGGATAAGCATGTAACTTTTGACTATTCACTTGCATCAGGAGTGATCAGTGATGAGGAAGTGGTTCAGATAGGAGCCGCAGCAAATGTAGCAAGGGAAACTCTCGAGAAAAAATCAGGAGCCGGGAATGATTTCCTTGGTTGGATCGACCTTCCCATCGACTATGACAAGGAAGAGTTTTCAAGGATCAAAAAGGCGGCAGACAAGATCAGATCGGACTCTGATGTTCTGATCGTGATCGGTATAGGCGGATCATATCTTGGAGCCAGGGCTGCGATCGAGTTCCTGAGACACGGTTTCTACAATTCTCTTGACAAGGAGACCAGAAAGACTCCGGAGATCTATTATGCCGGCAATTCGATAAGCGGAACATACCTCTCGCAGCTCATAGAGACTATCGGTGACAGAGATTTCTCCGTAAATGTAATATCCAAATCAGGAACAACAACGGAGCCTGCCATAGCATTCAGGATCTTTAAGGAGATGTTAGAGAAAAAATACGGCCGTGAGGAGGCGGCAAAGAGGATATATGCCACTACCGACAAGGCAAAGGGCGCATTAAAAGTCCTTTCAACAGAGGAGGGATATGAGACCTTTATCGTGCCGGATGATGTTGGCGGCAGATTCTCAGTTCTCACAGCAGTAGGACTTCTCCCGATCGCGGTGAGTGGTGCTGATATTGACAAGCTGATGGAGGGTGCTCAGAGCATGAGATCACTCTGCCTCGAGACACAGACAG
This sequence comes from Eubacterium sp., assembly GCA_017633905.1. Taxonomy (GTDB): domain Bacteria; phylum Bacillota; class Clostridia; order Lachnospirales; family Lachnospiraceae; genus Eubacterium_F. Next base: position 16,755 of record JAGBOK010000110.1, read on the forward strand.
AGAAAAATGATGCAATGAAATATGCAATGATCAGAAATATCCTGTACAGAAAAGGAAAATCAGTAGAGATCCTTGCGAACTACGAGCCGGCATTTCACTATATATCAGAGTGGTGGAAGCAGCTCTACGGAGAGAGCGAGGGCAAGGATCAAAAGGGTATTTTCCCGGCATCGGTAGACCTCACAACAGATCTTCATTCGATGGGACAGTTTATTCAGGACGGCGCAAGGATTATGTATGAGACGGTGCTCGAGTTGGAGACTCCGGTCTGTGATATTACGATAAGCAAAGAAGACAAAGATCTTGACGGACTCAACTATCTCGCAGGCAAGACCATGGACTTCATCAACAAGAGCGCTATGAAGGGTACACAGCTTGCTCACACTGATGGCGGGGTTCCCAATCTTGTTATCAGGATCCCGGAGAAAAATGAGTTTTATCTCGGAGAGCTTTTCTATTTCTTCGAGTATGCGTGCGGTGTCAGCGGATACATGCTTGGTGTCAATCCGTTCAACCAGCCGGGTGTTGAGAGCTACAAGAAGAACATGTTCGCGCTTCTTGGCAAGCCGGGATATGAGTCATTGACCAGAGAATTGCAGGAGAGACTGTAAGTAACTTTAGAACCACATCTGTAAGCGGTGGATCTGATAGCCATACGGTGCGGGGTCAAAGGATGCATAGGCAAAAAACGCATCCATGATCTGTTCAGGCTTGACTGTATTATCACTGCTTGCGGGCAGCTTTAGAAAAATACTCTCACCCGTATATACGGGGTGAAGCTCGGGGAGTTTCTCTCCGAGCTTTTTTTCAAAATCGGAAAGCTCGTATGCATATGTGATGATCGCAGGTTTTAAGTCGATCTCTCGCTCTGACTTCTTGGTCTTTTTTATAAAAGGAATACTCTCCCTCGCCGCGAAGCTGTCAAATACGTTCCTGTGATCATCAGGGAACCCTTTTTTACCACCCGTCAGAGAGTCGGAAATATCAGTGTATGACGTTCGGGAGCCCGGATCAAACTTGTCAGTTATCATATAAGCCGCATATTTTAATTCAGACATTGAATTTTTGAAACCATCAGGCATCCGCTCTGCCGCGGTGATAAAGATCTCATCAGTGAGACAGGAATTCAAACGCTCCATAAGGACATCGGGCTCTGCTTCATCAGGCTCGAACTCGATATCTATATAGTCTCCGTCGGTAGTCGCGCCGACACTTAATGGAGAGGCAAAGCTCATCAGCTGATGTGGAGAAAAGCCCTTGGAATATGATACTCTTAGGTTTGCCCTTCTCACAGCCTTCTGAAAAAATCTCATGAGATCGAGATGTCCCAGGAATCTGACCGAGCCGGTCTTGGTGAATCTCATTCTGGTTTTATAACGTTTTAATTCTTCCATGGAAAGTCCTCATGTCCCTAAAATTGTCTGTGAACGCCTTTCGCGGTTACTATTCACGGCTGTCACTCCCACACATGCGGGATTCCCGCACCTCGCTACGCTCTGTGCTCTACTGCTGCTTCGCAGCTGAATCCCTTATGTTGTGGAGTGACAGCCTTCAGCCTGAATAAAATATGTAAACACTTATGAATGCAAGCATTCATCGTGTCCATATATTTGATTCAGCCGTGAATAGTAACCTTTCGCGCAAAAAAGCGCACCGAAAATCGGTGCGCTTAAGCTTCATCTGAAAATGCTCATCTGATCATCCCTGTGAGATAGCGCCTGTCGGGCAAACAGCCTCGCATGATCCGCAATCAAGACAGGTATCAGGATCGATCTCATACTGTGAATCTCCCTGAGAGATAGCACCTGCAGGGCACTCGCCTGCGCATGTTCCACAACTGATGCATGCATCTGAAATTACATAAGCCATATCTATATCCTCCTTGTAATTTGAGTAGTACCGCCGATGCCGTTGGCGGATACATTCAATGCTCGTTACAAGTTATAAGATAACACACTTTTTATCAAAATGCAAGCGAAAAATAGCCCAAAACCGTCTAATTTTGGTTAGTTTCGACTATCACGCGGCTATATCGCCGCAATATGTTTCTATGATTTCAGAAATATCGATACCGGAGGATATCAGACATACCAGAGTTTCCTTGGCGATCTCATACAGCTCGAAAGTATCTTTTTTCTCATCGACTCCCTCATAGACCTTCCAGTATCCGCTGTAGAGATACCCCTGTCCGTCATTTTCTATAAATCCCCTGACATCCTCGATCGGGTAGCCCAGGAATACTCCCATTTCATGAGGGAATCCACCCTCGCCTCTTTGGTATGCGGCATATCTGCGTCTGAACTCCAAAAAAATATCTGTCAGATTTGTATTATTAGTATAACCATATTCCGAAAGAAACGCATTGACTTCCGGTTCATGAAGATATTTTAACATACATTTTTCTTTATACACGAAAAAAGTAGCTTTACCCTCGGAACTCGTAAGCAGATAGAACGAAAGTCCGCTCCCGGAGAGCGTTTTCCTCAAAGCCCTGATGTTATGGGTCGAAGTGACGAAAAGATTTGAGATTTTGAGTCCAACTATCAAAGGTGCGCACTGGAGCGCAAGCTGTGACTGTATTGCTCCAAGATCCATGCTGTATATGATATCCGCCACTTCCGCGCTCATAGTGCCACCCCTTCAATAGCTATAGTTTTGCAGGGGCTGCCGAACCGTCCGTCAGGAAGTCTCCGGATAGTCCGGCGCAAGATCCGGCCTGATCTTGTGCCTCTGCCATTTGGAGATATTGTTAGATTTGACTGTCAGTAGTTAGAATAAACTAACTATAGGTATAATACACTAACTTAATCGTTTTGTCAAGAACAATTTTTGTTATGCTCCGAAAATTGACTTGATGTTTATTTTATGGTATCATTGTGTGGAGCAAAAGCCGTGAATAGTTACTGTGTAAATATAGATGGAGGTTATTTTTTGTTTAGAAGCAAGGAGCTGTTCCCGAGAGCCGGTCGTACCATTTTTATGAAAAAAGAGTCCGGATACGGCCGCATCGAGGTCAGGGAGGTAATAGAAAAAAATGAGCTTATCCGTCTTCTTCTGGTAGATGAAGTGAGAGAGTCGGCGGCGATCATGGAGGAGGGACGCCGCAATGAGCTTGTATTTAAGTATACCAAAGACTTTGATATAGCCCTTAAAAAAAGACCTGATATAACAAATACCCTGATGCTTGGGGGCGCCGGTTTTTCTTTCCCGAAGCATTATATACATTCATATCCTGACAAAAGGATCGATGTTGTGGAATTCAATCCCATGATGTATCAGATAGCGATGCAGTATTTTTATCTGGATGAGCTCTATGCGGATTACAGGCTGTCAGAGAACAGGCGGATGGAGGTGTTCATAGAGGATGCCAACGATTACATAACACATACTGACAGAACCTACGATCTGGTCATCAATGATTGTTATGTATCAAACAGGATGGACGATGAGCTCTTAAAGAACAGACAGGTCGTACATATCAAAAAAATACTGAATCCGGGAGGCGTCTATATGATCAATCTGATCACGGCGATACACGGGAGTCAGTCGATGCCGGGAGTTTTGGAATATGAGATACTGAAAACTAATTTCAAAAATACTGATCTGTTTGCATGTAAAAAAGAAATAGGGCTTCACGAGAGACAAAATGTCATACTTGTGGGAACTGATGGTGAATGGTGATTCGGATTAAAAGATAAAACAAACCCGGATCACGATGTGTCAGGTCAACCTGCAGGTATTCCGTGAAGAGTGATAATGAAAAGAGGAGAAGAGGAGAAGAAAAATGGATATTAATAATTATGACAGAGTATATAAACTCGCGATGAAGGAATACCGCAACAAGACCATGCACGGTGAATGGCCTTATCTTTGGGTGCTGGATGAGATACTTTCTCATACCGAGGTGCTGAAAGAGGTAGACTTAGGGTTAGTCGACATACCTCTTGACCAGATCAGGGGAACCAAGACAGAAGGGCGTACACAGGCATTTGCGGCAAATTTCATGCCGCTGCTCCCACAGGACTCGGAGTTTGCATACAAGTGGTGCCAGCTTTACGATTCACATCTTGAAGAGGGGATCCACGATCCCATCAAGGCGTATGAATTTTTGAACCAGTTCTATGTCCTTGAAGGAAACAAAAGAGTCAGTGTATTAAAGTACTGCGGTGCCGTATCCGTGCCGGGCAATGTAACGCGCATCGTCCCCAAGCCCGATGATTCCGAGGAGAACAGGATATACTATGAGTTTATGGATTTTTATGACAAGACTCAGATAAATTATATCAACTTCTCGCAGGTGGGGAGTTACCCCTCGCTTCTGAAAAAAATGAAGCTTAACACCCCGGAGGACTTTACGGATGAGAGACGGGAGTTTTTTCACTCGGCATATATCAAGTTTAGCACTGCATTTTCAAAAAAGGGCGGAGGCAAATTGTCTCTGACACCGTCAGATGCGTTTTTATTATATCTGGATCTGTATGAGCTTGCTGACATCAAGGACAAATCATCAGACGAAATAGGCAAAGAGATCGATAAGATCTGGAGTGAGTTTGTATTCTTCCCCAACAAGCCCGAGGTCAAGCTCATCATGGACTCGGATCCTGCGGCGGAGAAGAAAACGCTGACCAAGAAGATAACCACACTCACATCGCCCACCAAGGTCGCGTTCATCCACACCAAGACAGCCGAGAGTTCGAGCTGGACCTATGGTCATGACCTCGGAGCGAATCATGTGATGGAGACCATGAGTGATACTGTTGAGGTGAGCTCGTATTTTGGCGCTGATACACAGGAAAAAGAACTTGAACTTTTTGACAGCGCGGTAAAGGATGGAAATACGATCATTTTTTCAACCTCAGCAAAGCTTGTCGGAACCGCAATGAAGTACGCGCTTGATTATCCCAAGCTCCATTTTCTCAACTGCTCCATCAATACTAATTCCAAATACATCAGGACATACTACGGACGTCTGTATGAGGCGAAGTTTCTCATAGGCGCCATAGCAGGAGTCCTCTCACCGACGGATGAGATATGCTACACTGCCGATTATCCGATATATGGAGGAATCGCGAATATCAACGCGTTTGCGCTTGGAGCCAAGATGGTCCATCCTGATATCAAGGTCTACATACGGTGGCCGGGACTCAAATCAGAGAGGCAGGACGAGCTGCTTGCCGGCAAGACTTTTTCATATATATCGGGGACGGACTTTATCAGACCCGATGCGGAAAACCAGAAGTTCGGTCTGTACAATCCCGCAGAGACCATACAGGATTCGCTCGCGGCACCCGTGTGGAACTGGGGCGTTTTCTATGAACAGACAATCAAAGCGATCCAGAACGGGACATGGAAGAGTGAGTCCTCCGCTGACAAGAAAAATGAGACCTTAAACGACTGGTGGGGGATGTCATCAGGACTCATCGATGTCATTGTTTCCAAAAAGATCCCGCCGGAGACGCTAAAGATGATAGATCTTTTGAAAAAGGGGATCTGCTCGGGAGAGTTTGATCCGTTCACGGGAATGAGGTACTCCAAGGACGGAACGCACTATGTCAAGGTCACTGACCGCATGAGTGCGGAGCAGATAATTACGATGGACTGGCTTGCTGAGAATGTCATCGGATTTATCCCGACCATGGCAGAGCTCTCAGATGATGCCAAGCCGATAGTAAATGTCATCGGAGTACAAAAGGTCAAGGATACAGACGAAAAGAAATGATGTCATGACGGTTGCAGGTTGCTGTTTACAGTTGTTACTTAATATGGCAGAGTCCGGGATAGTGATATGAATAGTGACAACGGTATACGAGGAGGATATCAGGTGGAGAAGGGATATAGGATACTGTTTCTTGCGGATGAACCTGACAAGGGACTGTGGGATTTTTTCAGCAAAGAAAAGCTCGACGGGATAGAGATCATCATATCCTGCGGTGACCTGCCGCCCCAGTATCTCTCGTTTCTTGCAACGTATTTCAAGGGACCGGTCTATTATGTTCATGGCAATCACGATGAGGTCTATGACAAGAATCCGCCTGACGGCTGCATTTGTATTGATGACAGGGTAGTAGAATATGACGGGATCAGGATAGCGGGACTTGGCGGTTCCATGGAGTACAACGGAGGGATATACCAGTTTCCCGAGAAAAGCATGAAGAAAAGAGTCCACAGACTGATGAGGCGCATCGGGAGAAAGGGGCTTGATATATTTGTGACGCACTCGCCTGCCTTTGAACTCAATGACAGCAGAGATCTTCCGCACACCGGTTTTCAGTGCTTCTATGAAATTCTTGGTAAATACCGCCCCAAAATATTTGCGCACGGTCATGTACATATGAGCTATTCCTACAACCAGCCAAGGCTCACCGACCACGAAAGCACATTGGTCATAAATGCATATCAGAAGTATGAGTATGATTATGGCAGTGTAGATGCAGGATGATCGGATGTTGAAAAATCAGAGCTTGAAAACATGAGGAGGGGAGAATTTTGATCAATACAGAGACATCTATGACAAGAGCTGATATGATACGCTGCGTTTTGTGCAAAGATGCACCGTGTGATGCGGCTTGTGAAGTCATCGATCCGGGATCATATCTGCGGAACATATGGTTTAAAAATGAACATACAGCAGCGCTTCGCCTGCCGGAGGATAATCCCTGTATAAATTGTGATGCTCATTGTGAGAAGGCATGTGTAAGACCTAAAGAGGTGCCGATCCGTGAATTGATAAACAGGTTGTATGATCGGGTGAGACCGGTATGCGAAACTCATCCTCCGCAAGATGAAAACAGATTAAAAGCCGACTTGTGCGGTGTACCGCTTGAAAACCCGTTTATGCTTTCTTCTTCCGTGGTTGCAAGCACTTATGATATGTGCGCGCGGGCATTTGAAGCGGGTTGGGCAGGAATTAGTTTCAAAACAGTATGCTCATTGGATATTCATGAGGCGTCGCCGAGATTCTCATCTGTGTATGGCAGCGATGGCGGGATCATCGGCTTTAAAAACATAGAACAGCTGTCAGATCACAGTGTTGCTGAAAACATGGAGATATTTCGCAGGCTAAAAAACAATTATCCCAAGAAGGTAATACTGGCTTCCATCATGGGGCAAAACGAGGAGGAATGGGGAGAGTTGGCTCATCTGTGTGAGGAAAACGGAGCGGATGCCATAGAGCTGAATTTTTCCTGTCCCAACATGGCAGAAGGAGATTTGGGAAGCGATATCGGTCAGGTACCTGAATTTGTGAAAAAATTTACATCTGCCGCAAAAAATGCCTGTCGTATTCCGGTACTTGCAAAGCTGACTCCCAATGTTGATTCGATGAGCCCGGCTGCAGAGGCTGCGATACTTGGAGGCGCAGATGGAATATCTGCTATAAACACTATCAAATCCGTCACCGGGATCGATATGCATACATTTGTATCAGAGCCGGATGTCCATGGTCACAGTGCTGTGGGAGGATATAGCGGGAATGCGGTAAAACCTATAGCTTTGCGGTTCATAACAGAGATAGCGAAGAATCCTAAATTGGAAAATGTGTATATTTCCGGGATGGGAGGGATCGAGACCTGGCGGGATGCTTTGGATTTTATTCTCTTGGGAGCTGGAAGCATACAGATAACAACTGCCGTCATGCAATACGGATATCGTATTATCGATGATCTGAAATCAGGACTGAATCTGTATATGGCTGAAAAGGGTTTTGAAAAAATAAATGATATGGTCGGTTTGGGACTTTGCAAGCTGAGTGAAACTACGAATACACTTGAACGTGATACTATTCTATATCCCAAATTTATCAGAGAACGATGCATAGGGTGCGGCAGATGCAGTATTTCCTGCTCAGATGGCGGTCATCAGGCTGTCAGTATGAGCAAAAGCCGCAAACCTGTTCTGGATGTAAAAAAATGTGTCGGCTGTCACTTGTGTGTGCTTGTATGTCCTCAGCGTGCTATAGAACCGGGGAAAAGAATGCCTGTGGAGTGAGTGATGACGACGAGACAGGGAGCAAAGCGAGAATAACGGGTATATGAACCCGGAGGAGTTAAGATGAGTAAACATACAAAAATAATTATCATAACAGTAATGATAATTGCCGTTATAATTCCTTCTCTAATAACAGGCTGTTCGTTACGTAAGATGACGGATATAGGTTCTGATATATACAGATCCATAAACAAAGACAACTCTGATGATAAAAAAAAATCAGATAAAAATGACGCGTCAAAAGATAAAGGCAATGAAGGATCATCCGGAGTAGAGACCATCACTTACCGAGATGTCGAGGGCAATGAATTTGTCATGGATGTTGATCCGGATGTAAAAAAACATGACTATGACCTCAGCAAGCTGAAGCACAGGGAAGGCAGCGATAAAATATCATTTGATGATGGGAAATATACGATCAGAAAAGGTGTTGATGTATCGCACCACAACGGTGTGGTTGACTGGGAAAAGGTAAAAAAAGCCGGCTATACTTTTGCGTTTTTAAGACTCGGTTACAGAGGCTACGGCAAGGATGGACAGCTCATGGTAGACAGGGAGTTTCAGTCAAGCTTCAAGAGAGCAAGGGCTGCCGGTATGAAGCTGGGAGTATATTTTTTCTCACAGGCGATCAATGAAAAAGAAGCCGTCGAAGAAGCCAAGCTCGTGCTGAGAGAACTCAACAATTCAAAGCTTGATCTTCCTGTTGTATTTGATCCCGAGAATATAAAAAATGACGAAGCAAGGACAGATAATGTTGACGGAGACCAGTTCACAAAGAATACACTTGCCTTTAGTAAGGTGATAAAAGAAGCGGGATACAAGCCTGCGATCTATTGCAATATGCATTGGGAGGATCAGATGCTTGACCTCGGGCAATTATCAGACCTTCCCATATGGTATGCTGATTACTGCGCAAAGCCGCAGACTCCGTATCGTTTTACCTTTTGGCAGTATTCGGAGAGCGGAAAGGTCGACGGGATAAGCGGCAATGCGGATCTGAATGTATGGTTTGTAAAGACAGGGAAGAATAAATGATAAAAAAAGCCGGTATTGTGGCATGCTCGGATGCTGTCAAGAAAGAACATAAAAAATACAGTGATGAGCTGGTCGGGTTTCTCAGATCGATCGGCATCACACCCTTGCTCAGTTCATGTATATATAAAAAAAACGGCAGCATTTTCTCCGGCACTTCCAAAGAAAAAGCAGATCAGCTCATGAGAATGTTCTCCGATCCTGAAATGGAAGAGATATATGATATATCCGGTGGGGATATGGCAAATGAGCTGCTTGACGATCTTGATTACGAGAGAATAGCTGCGAGCAAAGCTGTTCTCTGGGGATATAGTGATCTGACTGCTGTTCTCAATGCGATCTATACCATGACAGGAAAGAAAAGTGTCTTATATCAGGTCAGGTTTCTCACATCGTTTGGTGGTTCCGGGGATATACAGAGACAAAGATTTCAAAACAGGGAGGAATTGTTCTCGCCGAGCTTTGAGCTTGTCAGGGGAGACAGCATGAGAGGTGTGGTAGTAGGAGGCAATATCCGCTGTTTTTTAAAGCTTGCCGGTACGAGATATTTTCCGGAGCTTGAAGGAAAGCTCCTGCTTTTGGAGGCACACAGCGGAGAGGTGCCGCAGATGATTACATACCTCTCCCAGTTAAGACAGTTAGGTGCTTTTGACAAGGTAAACGGGATCATACTCGGTACCTTTATGTCAATGGAGAGAGGGAACTGTGTACCGGATATCACAGCCTTGGTAAAAAAATATATCCATCCGCAGACACCGGTCGCTCTCACTTCCGAAATTGGTCACGGGGATGATTCAAAGGCGATTATGATAGGAAAAGAAATAAAAATATCGTCATAAACAGTGACGTTCTCTATACATGGAGAGAAAACCGGTCACTAAGTAAAACATGATAAGCGTTACTTATAACCGGCAACAAATAAAAATAAATATGCAAAAACCGTAAAATGTAGTAATATACTACCGTAATTTTTGGTATAGTGGGAGTTTTTTCTGATGCTGTACCGGCTGCGGTTTTTTTATTGCCGAAGATGGTTCGGACAGTCTGCCGGCATATCGTCCGGAAGCTTCTTGCCGGTGAGCCGGGTTTTCGGACAGCCTGTCGAAGGGGGAGGAGTTAATGTGTGAATTGTTTGGTTATACAGGAAATAAAAGGAAGCTAAATAATGAGCTTGGAGAATTTTTTTCCCATTCTGATGAAAATCCCGATGGGTGGGGGATCGCAAGCTTTGATGACAGGGAACCGTATATAGAAAAATCTACCGGTTCTGCAAAGGAAAGTCACAGAATAAATGAGCTTCTTGGCTGTGATGTCATCTCAGGTATGCTTCTCGCCCACATCAGACGGGCAACCATAGGATATGACGAGTACCTGAATGCGCACCCGTTTTGTGGAAATGATGACAGCGGCCGTATGTGGACACTGATACATAACGGAACAATATTTGACGCAGATGCGCTCAATCCTTTTTTGTATACGCAAAAAGGAACAACGGACAGTGAGAGAGTTTTTTTGTATTTAATAAAAAAAATAAATGATTCCATGGATAAAAAAGGAAGAGATCTGACACCGGAGGAACGCTTTGGTGTGATCGATTTGACGGTAAGAGAGCTGAGTCCGCACAACAAGCTGAATCTTATGATATATGACAGTGACCGCCTCTATGTACATTGCAACTGCAGGGACACACTATATATGCGGGAGGATGGTGACGGGATCGCTTTTTCAACAAAACCACTTGAAAAAACAGGATGGAAGAGGCATCCGTTCACAACACTGGTATCATACAAGGACGGAGAAGCAGCTATGACGGGAGAGAGCCACGACATTGAATATATTCCGGACGAGAAAAGCATCAGAGCTCTTTATCTTGCTTATGCAGGTTTGTAAGGAGGTACGGGAATAACTATATGATAATGCTTGACAATGAATGGGTTAGGGAGCATTTATTGGATGGAGAATTCGGGATCGAGAAGGAAGCACTCAGGATCACGGGAGATGGTATGTTTGCAAAGACTCCTCACCCGTTTCCTGATGACAAAAACATCGTCAGAGACTTTTGTGAGAATCAGATAGAGATCAATACCGGTGTATCAGATAGTGTACAGGCTGCCGTGCGTGAGCTAGAAGAATATGAAAGAAAAGTCAGGGATAGGATCATAAAGGACGGAGAATACCTGTGGAATTTTTCCAATCCGCCGTACATCAAGGACGAGGAGGACATTCCCATTGCGCAGTTTGAGGGAGTGTTAAGTGATAAAACCGTATATAGAAATCATCTTTCCAAAATGTACGGTAAATACAAGATGACATTTTCCGGTATCCATGTTAATTTTTCTTTTGGAGCTGAGCTTATCAAAAGCCTCGGAATAAACAAGGATGAACTGTACTTGAAGCTTGCGGCAAATATAGTGGAGGATGGTTGGATAATAACAGTGCTTTTATCGGCTTCGCCTTTGCTTGACAGTTCATTTTTAACAAGAGGAGTTATCGGAGAGACGGATTATATAGGGATGGCATCTGTCAGATGCTCTGAGCTCGGATACTGGAATCACTTTGTTCCGGTATTTGATTATGGTAGTGTGCATGGTTATTGTGACAGTATCAGAGAATATATATCAGAAGGACTCATCAGCTCACAGACAGAGATATATTATCCTGTCAGATTAAAGCCCGCGGGCGAGAACAGTCTGGAACGGTTAGAGGAGAACGGGATCAACCATATTGAGCTTAGAAATATAGATATCAATCCTTATGCTTATGCAGGGATCGATGACAGGGATCTTGAATTTATACATTATCTGATCATATATGAAGCATGCAGAGCCCGTTCGGACATGACAAAGGACAAACAGGTCAGGGCATGTATAAACTATAAAAATGCAGCGCATTTTGATATGGATGTTACCAATATCATGATAAAGGACGGAACAGTTTTGACGTTAAGAGAAGCCGCCCTTAAGCTTCTTGAAGATATAGAGGATTTTTACGGATCACTTGGTATAGACACGGCGAACATACTGTCATATCAGACAGATAAGATCAGAACCGGCAACAGGTATTCGGATCGTGTCAGGAGGGAGTATGCCGATAGCTTCGTGAAGCGCGGACTGGAGCTGGTCACAAAATAAGGACTCTCTGATCAGGGCGTTTTCTTGCATAAAAATCGCAGGATAATGGTGGAATGGGAGAAAATACTTTTGGAGGTATTCCATGAAAAAAGAGAAGATGAGAGAGTGTCTCTACCAGAAATATATCAAACCCACGGAAAGAAAAGGAGAGGACTATATTGGCATAGAGATCGAAATGCCGATAGTAAATCTTGACGGAGAGGCTACGGATTTTGATGTAACAAGGAACGCAGCAGAGAGCTTTATCAAAAACTTCGGCTTTGAGGCTGTTGGGATCGACAGGGATGGTCATGTGTATTCTGCAACAGAGCCGAAAACACAGGACAATCTTTCGTTTGACTGCTCCTATAACAATTTAGAGCTTTCTTTTGGCAGAGAAAAAAGTCTCGATGTAATAAATAAAAGATTCAAAATATACACTGATTTTCTAAACAAAGAGCTAAGTGTGCATAGGCATATGGCTACCGGAATGGGGATCAACCCAAACTATGAGAAGGTGAGAAAGGATTATCTGCCTGTCCCGAGATATCAGATGTTAGAGGGCTTTTTAAAAAGATACAAAGACTGGAAGGTCCCCATGTATTTTCATCCTTATCCGGACTTCGCTACCTATGCGAGTGCATCCCAGGTCCAGCTTGATATAGAAAAAGACAAGCTTGTTGATACTATCCGGGCTTTTTCGCTGCTCGAGCCGATAAAAGCAGTTCTTTTTGCCAATTCATGGATGAGATCGGAGCCGGACATGCTCTGTGTCAGGGATATATTCTGGGAGAATTCAACACACGGGATCAATCCGCACAATGTCGGGATGTATGACAGAAGACCTGACAGTATAGAGGAGATCCTTGATTATATATCAAGAACAAGTATATTTTGTGCAATGAGAGACGGACACTATATTCATTTCAAACCGATCCCGATCATTGACTATTTTGATAATGATCATATAGTGGGTGAATACTATGAGAATGGTAACTATACCCCATATACCTTCAAGCCGGAAAAGTCCGACATAAAATATTTAAGGACATATAAATTCATTGATCTGACCTTTAGGGGAACTATTGAATACAGGAGCGCATGCTGTCAGCCCTTCTCAGATGCCATGACGGTAGCGGCATTACAGCTTGGTTTGGCTGATCATACAGGGGAGCTTCTTGAGATACTTGAGGCGGATGAAGCCATATATCACCACGGATATTCGGATGTTGAACTCAGGCACATCCTCAATCAGCGGAACTGGCCGGAGTTTATTGACAGGGTTGGTTTGAAAAAACTGATATTTCAGGTTCTGGAGCTCGCCAAAAAAGGTATTGCCGTCAGGGGTGAGGATAATGAACAATACTTAGAGCCTCTGTTTGAGAGGGCAGACTCTCTCATGAGCCCTGCAAGACAGATGGTAGAGGGTGTTGAGGCAGGAACTCCCATGAATGAATTTGTCAGATATTATGCATGATCAGTGACACCTACGCTTCGCTACGGATAGGCACGGTGCCCGAAATCATAGATTTCGACCGTGCTCTAACCCGTGAATAGTCACGATATGAGGGACCTGTATATAGCGGGAGCGTCGGCGAATACCGGCGCTTTTTGACCTATGTATTCAAAAAATTTGACATTAGAAGCAAATATTGATATAATGAAACCCGTATAGCCATAGATGGTGTATTTAGAGTATCTTTAGTTGGAAGAATCAGATAAATTGGGAGGATAGCATGGGTTCGATCCGCCAGAGGATTTCTGAGTTTAAGAAGGTCAGATATGACTGGATGATCATGATCATCCTTTGTTCACTGCTCGGATTTATAGTTGAGAATATATGGAATTACTTTACCAACGGATATGTAGACAATCGGAACATGTTCCTGCCGTTTCTGATTGGATATGGGATAGCGATATTGCTTGTGTATGTTTTTTTTGGTGTACCAAGTACATCAGGGCTTCCCATGTACTGTCTGAAGGTCTGCGTATTTACCACTGCGGCAGAGATAGCGCTTGGCTATGTGGTTGAGTGGATATGCGGCTTCAGGTACTGGGATTATTCTTCGCTTCCGCTCCACTTTACGCCGTATGCCTCGATTATCACGGCACTCGGGTTCACTGTTATCATAGCGCTATTTATGAATGTGCATTTTACGCCGCTTATGGAGCTGTTTTCCCGCTGGGCTGAGAAAAAAGCTGTTCGTATCCTGGCAGTGGTCATTTTTATCTGCATAAGTATAGACTGGGCTGTGAGCTTTGTCAGAATGTTTATGAATCGTTCGGGCAATGAGACATGGCTGTTTGACAGGGATTTCTACGCATTGGTGTCGACTGATGATCTCGTGATCGTGGTAGCAATGTTCTTTGTATTCAGCTTCCTGGGGTGGTGTATGGAGTCAGCCTACATCTCCTGGATGAATAAAAAGTGGACCAACAGGGGACTCATGAAATCGCCCTTATGTCCGATTTACGGATTTGGCGAGTTCTTCGGTTACAGGCTTTTGCTTCTGCTGCCTCACAACTATATATTGATTTTTGTTGTAGGCACAGTATTCGCGACGTTGCTTGAACTGCTGGTAGCCAAGATCATGATATGGAAGACCGGATATCTTTGGTGGGATTATACCAACAGACCGTTCAATTATAAAGGGATACTCTGTCTTGAAAGTACGATCGCATGGGGCGTGATAGCTGTTGTGGTAGTAGGATTTTTACATAACGGTGTGGAGTCGTTGCTCAGAATGATCCCAAGCAATGTCCTTGCGATGATAACGATCGGACTCATCATATACACGATCGGTGATCTTATCTACTCTCTCAGAAAGTTCAGGCAGGAGGGACTTCAGGCAGAGGAAAACAACATTTTGAAGGTCAAATAATAAGAATTATACAATAATAATATGATAGAATCAGAAATAATAGAAAAATATCATCAATTGACAGAGATATTGATAGAAAGAGAATTGACCATAGCAGCTATGGAAAGCTGTACCGGCGGGTTGATAGGAGCCTTGCTTTCTGATAAAGAGGGAGCATCGGCTGTTGTGCCCGGCGGTTTTTTTACATATTCCAATGAAACCAAGATCTTGTCCGGTGTTCCGGAGGATGTGATAGAAAAATACGGTGTCTATTCAAAAGAGAC
>JAGBOK010000111.1 GCA_017633905.1 Eubacterium sp.
AACAGGATTAACATTGAGAACAATATTCTTTATATGGTCAATAGGATAAGATACACGGGTATTCTCCGTTACCGACTTGTCGGCAAAGTCGATCTTTCCGTTCTCATCGACAGTAACATTTTCAAGCAGGGCGTCACGCTTGATGGCATTGTAGATGTCAGGCTCGGATTCCTTGTCGAGGTTGATGACCTTGGCGTAGCATCCGCCCTCAAAGTTGAACACTCCGTTGTCATCCCATCCGTGCTCATCATCACCGATAAGAAGTCTCTTGGGATCGGTAGACAGTGTGGTCTTGCCGGTACCTGAGAGTCCGAAGAAGATCGCCGTGTTCTTGCCCTCCATATCGGTATTTGCCGAGCAGTGCATAGCTGCGATGCCTTTGAGAGGGAGATAGTAGTTCATCATTGAGAACATACCCTTTTTCATCTCGCCGCCATACCATGTATTGATGATGACCTGCTCGCGTGATGTGATATTGAACACGACTGCGGTCTCTGAATTCAAACCGAGCTCTTTGTAGTTTTCGACCTTTGCCTTGGATGCGTTGTAAACAACGAAATCAGGCTCAAAGCTCGCAAGCTCATCAGCCGTCGGCTGGATGAACATATTCTTGATAAAGTGAGCCTGCCATGCAACCTCCATGATAAAGCGGACAGCCATGCGGGTATCCTTGTTTGCGCCGCAGAAAGCATCCACTACATAAAGATCCTTGCCGGAGAGCTCCTTCTTTGCGATCTCTTTTACTGCTGCCCAAGTCTCCTCTGAAGCCACATGGTTATCGTTCGGATACTCATCGGATGTCCACCATACGGTGTCCTTGGAGTTCTCATCCATAACGATAAACTTGTCCTTGGGCGAGCGTCCGGTATATACGCCCGTCATGACATTGACAGCGCCAAGCTCCGTCTCCACGCCCTTGTCAAACCCCGTAAGCGAGGGATCCATCTCATCCTTGTAAAGATCCTCATAGGATGGGTTGTGAAAAATCTGTCCAACATCAGTAATTCCGTACTTGCTAAGATCTACTGTAGCCATAATATCATACCTCTCTTTTCTATATATTATATGTCGTAAATACAATTGATGTATAGTATAGCTGATATGTGAGATTTTGTCAACCGAAACCGTCACATAAAATGTATATCCGTAATGCAGCACTGATCGCCCGTGAGCGCGATATACACATCGTTCGTTCCGTCTTTGATGGTCGTTGCGCTGTCAATGGCTAAGCCCTGGTTTTCCGTGTGCATGGTGATAATATTCCCGTCTCTCTTTATGGTGACAACGCAGTCGATACCTTTTTTATTTGTCTCCATCCAGCTGCCCCAGCCGGCAAAATCCGGACTTTGGCTGACCCTGATCTCATTCTCCACATGCTCATCCGACTGCCATGTCTCACCGTCAAATCTTAACAGCAGATGTTCTTTGTGATCACTTCCGTTTACCATGCCGTCGTTCGATGAGAAAAGACTGATGAACGGACAATGCCATACAAGTCTTGCCGAGGGCAGGCTCATGGCATGGAACCTGAGCGTCATCTCTTTTTCTACCCTGATGCCCCGCGTTGATTCGGTTCGCCATCCGTCTATCTGTATATTGGGGATGTCTCCCTGCGGAGCGTCTTTGATATAGCTTATTTCTTCAGCTATTCTCCTGATCGCATTGCCCTCTGCCACGGTCTCATCATTTTCTATGCGGATATTGTGGATGGTACATTTCTCACCGCCGATCGAGATATAGACAAAATGTGAGCTGTCGGGAAGCGCCATGATGACATTTATCACCCTTGTTTCAGAGGTTATGTTTATCATCACATGATCCTTGATGTGGAGCGCATCGATCCTGTATCTCTGCTCATCCTCCGGCTCTCCGAACACTGGCTTTTGAAGGTCGGTAAGCTGCTCGGATATGGTTACTTCCGACTTTCGTATACCGCCCTCCGTGACCTGACCGTCAAGTCTCACTCTCGCGTACTCGTGATAGAGAAGATTTTTATTGTCCTCCTCTCCGGGGTGTACTTTGCCGTCGAGGGAGTCAAACACTATCAGGGCAGGGAGGCTCTCATCATCACCGGCATCCCCGTCCGGCATACTGCACAGGCTGATATGCGACGTCCTGTCGGTGACAAGAATACCTTCGCTGCACTCATGATACATACTGTCACAGCGGATGCCCGCAGAAAAATAGTCCGCGTTGCCGCCCTCTGATTCCTGCATTTTGTACTCGGTATCAAGGTCTATCATATGGAGCATGATGGTTGCAAATCTCGGGTCAAACTGCGTCCCTATCCCTTTTACTATCTCCTCCCTGACGATATGCTGCGGGATGGCGTCACGATAGCTTCTGTTGGAGGTCATCGCATCATAGGCATCAGCCACCGCGATTATCCTTGCGATCTCGGGGATATCCTCGCCCGAAAGTCCCTCCGGATAGCCTCTGCCGTTGTAGCGCTCGTGATGATAGCGCGCGCCGTAGCTGAGCCACGGTGAATTTTTTATGCTTGATAAAATCTGACCGCCGACTATCGGATGCTGTTTGATCTGCTCAAACTCCTCATCGGTCAGTCTTCCTTTCTTGGTGAGTATCTCAATGGGAACTCCTATCTTGCCGACATCGTGCAAAAGCGCGGAGAAATAAACCTTCTCGCACTCCTCATCCGACTTGTGCGCAAGCTTCGCGATCTCCAATGAGTACTCGGCAACTCTCCTCGAGTGACCATTTGTATAGGTATCCTTGGCATCTATGGCTCCCGCCAGCGCCTCGGCAGTCTGTTCAAAGGTCTTTCTTGCTTCCTCACGTTTCTTTTCTGTTGCCTTTAGTCTCCCACGTCCGAGAAGCCACGCGAGCAGAACCACCAAAGCAGCAGCGATCAGCCCCATGATCACAATGAACCACCACTGCTCATAGAGCTTTTTCTCCTTGAAGATCGGAACGATGATCTCCTTGCTTCCGCTCCCCATGGCATCCTTGATCTGCAGGATAAATCTGTAATCGCCGCCGGAGAGGTTGGTATAGTCAAGCGGCACGACATCGCTTCTTGATATGGTCGTTGTCTGCTCCTCAAAGCCCTCGAGTCTGTAGCTGATCTGCGGGTTTATCAGAGAATAGTTGAATACATAATACGGTATCGTCAGCTTCTGTATATTTTTAGGAACAATAAATGTTCCCGTCTCATCCGGATATATCCTCTCTCCGTCTGCCTCCATATAGGGGATGGTGGCGGCTATATTGTTCACGTCATCAAAGGTCTCGTTTATATTTACCTTGCCGACACCCGTACTTCCGGCTATATACAGCTCTCCGTCCACATCCACATCACTGTAGGAATTTGCTGTCGCTATACAGGGAAGTCCTCTGTCCATACCATAATAAACGGGATTTATGTCCTCATTTTTTATCAGCTCATCAATAGGCACAACATAGATACCGTTGCTTGACAGTACCCACATATCCCCTCCGGCGTCCTCGTACATATCAAAGTTGTTTGTATATGGGAATTTTTTTATGGTATTGACCTTGTAATCAGGCGTCATATATGCTATGGCACTACTTGTAACAAGCCAGACTATATTTCTTTTTTCATCCTTTTTGATCCTCATTACTATGTCGGAGGGCAGTCCTTCTTCGACATTTATCGTCTTCGTTCCGGACTCCGTAATGACATATATCCCTCCTCCGTTGCTTCCGATGAGCAGCTCGCCGTTCAGCCCCTCTGATACAGAGAGGGTCTCTTCATTCATAATGCCGCTCTCCTCAGAGTAGGAGGTTGTGATCTTGTCGTCCTGTATGATATTTGCCCCGCCGGTCAGACCCACTATGATCCTGCCGTCCTTGGTCTCACTCACTGCCCTGATATCCGGTGAGAGAAGCCCGTCCTCCTCGGTAAATTCAATAAGCCCTTCACTCTCAGGGTCATAACAAAGGAGTCCCAGGGATCGCCACAATGATATCCATATTCGACCCTTGCTGTCCTTTATGATAGAGCGTATCCTGCTGCCCTCCAAAAGCTTTATCAGATCATCTGCCTCTACCTGCTTGCCGGAGGCTGTCACGGCACTCTCAACGGGTATCTTCGCCACTTTGCCTTTTTCATCAAGCACAATCAGACCGGTATCCGTGGCACAAAAGATCTTGCCGTCGGATATACATGTGGAATTGACTACGGTATCAGGGATATCATATCTGGAAAACAGATTGGAGAACCGGTTCGGAACGATCTTCATCACTCCCTGACGGGTCGATGTAAACCACAGGTTCCCGAGATAGTCCGTCATCACACGTCCGACACTTGAATTCATGGGAAGATTGTCTATCACATGAAAGCTCTCATCATCTTCAAGTACACCGATGCCGTTGTCGGCACATATCCATGCCTTGCCGTCAATATACTCGATCTGTCTTAAATATTTTAACGGCTCTATTTCTATTTTTTTTAGAACCTTGAATTCCTCTGATATATCAACATGATAAAGACCAAAATCCACTGCTTCCATGTAGAGCCTGCCTTTTCCTTCAGGATCCGGAAGTATGGCTCCCACACCAAGCAGCGGATTGTCCGTGGCCTTTATATATTTAAGTACCTTCCCGTCTTTTATCATCATCAGATCGCCGAGATTTGTCGTGCCGTAGATGACACCGTCTGCGCCAAGCCTCAGATCTCTCATATCGGCGTCATTTACATCGGGGTCATTCATTTCGGTCAGGTTCAGATCCCTGTCCATCATCATAATGCCCTGAGTGGTCGCTATATAGATGGTTCCGTTTTCATCCTCGGTGATGGCACGGGTATGAGCCGACTTCATCCCGTCAAGTCTGCCCCACAGTCTCAGACTCCCTTTTTCCATCAGAGCCACGCCGTTATCGTTGGTTCCTATCCACAGTCTGTCAAGGCTGTCCACAAACAGACACTTGATACTGGCAATACCGTCTGTCGAGTCGATCCTCTCAAATGTATTCCCATCGTACCTGATCAGACCGGCATAGCTTCCGATCCAAATGAATCCGTCTGACGTCTCGGCTATGGCATTTGCCTCCGATGTCGGAAGACCGTTGCTGTTGTCATAGAGCACGGCAGAAAAGCCCTCGCTCCTTCCCGTAGCATCAACCGAGATTTTCCTGTTCTCAGTTCCGGAGGCATTTATAACTGTACCCTTCGATTCGGCACGCGCCGGGATACCGGATAATATGCTGCCGGTCAATGCGATCAGCAAAAAAAGAATAACGACGCTGTTTGATACTCCCGATCTATTATCTTTGCTATAAAGATATTTCATATACGGTTATTCCTCCTGATGGAATTTTACTGTAAATGATGATACCACAGAATCAGATCGTATTCAATGGTTTTTTATATAGATTTCCTCAAAATTGAAGCTGAATGTACCGGGCTTGACAAATATAAATCAGGAAGATATAATCACTACGTAATGCATACACAAGGCAGAGGAGAATTAGTATGAGATATACTTACAAAACAAAGGGAACCTGCTCAACGCAGATAGACTTCGATATCAATGATGATATCGTGACCAATGTCAGCTTCACCAGAGGCTGCAACGGAAATTTACAGGCGGTTTCAAGACTTGTAGAGGGTAAAAAAGCATCTGAGATCGCTTCGATACTCTCAGGAATCAACTGCAACGGCAGGGGCACATCATGCGGCGATCAGCTCGCAAGGGCAGTCATGGAAGCAAGCGCGGTGAAGCAGGCATGAATATACAACCAAATAGGTAATATCCTCATCATTAACGATATTGTTTCAAAATGAAAAATACTTACATCTCCGCCTTCCACTCGTTTAGCGTCCTGATGTTGCTGTCGAAGTTGGCTCCGATCTTTATGAGGGTTCTTTTGTCAACCGCATAGGGAGTCGCATAGCCCTGTTCTTCTATCTGGGCGAGAGCTTCATCAGCCGATGCGTCTCTCTTGAACTCGATGATATATACATAGTCATCCGTCTCCACTACGATGTCAGCGCGCCCCCTGGCAGTATGTACTTCGGTATGTACGAACTGACCGAGCAGTGTGAAGGTCAGATAAGCGACGTTTTGGAAATTCTGTTCTATGATTTTATCTGCGTCTTTATCTGTCGGATACGGTAGAGATGCATATAAAGCGGTGAATCTGTCCCTAAGTCCGTCTGTGTTGCCTCGTTTGATGTCGATACCAAACGATCTGATATCCAACGGCTTTGGGTTTTCTTCACCGGAGAGATATATTTTTATCAGGCTATTTATAAATCCGTATTTTACTTCTTCATTGGGATAGCTAAGCTCATAGCTTCTAAAATCCCTGTCATAGGAAACTATGGTCAGATAACCTGACTGATACAAAAGCGGCACCGGATCCGGATTGTCGTCGCGATAGTCCTTTAGTGTTGCTTCATCCGCGTACACCTCGCCCTCCGTGATCTTCTTAAAATCATAGTTTCCCTTTTTTATTTTTTTTATTAAAAATGTAGGCGTGCCCGTTTCAAACCACCAGAAACCGAACTCTTTCTTATTAAGTGCATTAAGCAGAGAGAATGGGTTATACACGCCTTCAGTATTTTGGTGGAAATGATAACCGTCATACATTCTTTTTAACTCTTTATAGCACTCATCTTTAGTAAGATCATTTTTATTCGCAACAGTTCCAACAAGACTGTCAAAATTATCATAAATCTCAGCCTCAGTGATACCGCAGACAGAAGAGAAATCCTCGTCCATAGAAATATCATCCAGATGGTTCAGGTCACTGAATATACTCACCTTGGAGAACTTTGTTACGCCTGTCAGAAATGAAAATCTGATATACTCATCATAGCTTTTAAGTGTAGAGAAAAAGCCTTTGTATACAGCCTTGTCATGTTCAAGTATCTCCGGAGTTCCGCCGTTTTCAAGGAGCGGCTTGTCATATTCATCAACAAGGATAACCACTGATTTTTTTGTAGTATCGTATGCTTTTTTTATAATAATTCTAAATCTTTCCTCAAGAGAGAGTCTCTGTCCATTTGTATTATCATCTACGATATCGTATTCTCTCTCCCAAGCTCTCAGATGCTCATCAAGTACTTCTTCAAGAGCAGATGTATTTTGAAAGTTTTTCTTGTTAAAATCGAAGTAAAAAACAGGATGTGATTCCCAGTCGCTTTCAAGCTCATCTATTTTGAAGCCGACAAAAAGCTCTCTTTTCCCCTCCCAGTAAGCTTTTAGCGCAGATAGAAGCAGGCTCTTGCCAAACCGTCTGGGGCGGCTCAAGAAAAAAGCAGTGCCCTGACCGTGAGCAAGGTTATA
>JAGBOK010000112.1 GCA_017633905.1 Eubacterium sp.
ATCTTTTCACCTCTTTTTAGCTGAAATGTAAGTCCGTCAAAAAGTTCTTTTCCGGGATACCGAAGCGAGAGATCCTTTACATCTATAAGTATTTCCTTATGATGTATCAGTGGATGGATCTTTAACTCCGAAACACGTTCTATATCCTGAAGAAGTCCTTCTTTTTCCACGATCTCACGATCTATCCTTTTTTCATATGCCTTCACCCGGGATTGCATCTTCTTTGTTTTTGCTCCGATAAATGCCCGGGTGGATATGCTTCTGTCGTTTTCTTTGACAGGATCAAATCCTATCTTAGTGCCTTCATTTTTATCAGCCCACCTGCTGCTTCTGTCCGCTGCCGCTTTAAGCTTACTGATCTCTTTTAGATGTTTTTCGTTTTCCGCCCGGTTAAAAGCATCTGTTTTTTCTTTGTTGTCCCACCACGAAGAAAAGTTTCCTGCCTGAACCTCTATCGTTGTCCTGTTCAACACCAGTACATGATCACATACGCCATCTAAAAGATCTCTGTCATGAGACACCAGAATAAAACCTTTTTTCAAACTCAGGTATTCTTTGACGATCCTGCGTGCCTCATCATCCAAGTGATTGGTCGGCTCATCGATCAATAAAAAATCATTCTCATCCGCAAACAAAACCGCAAGCATAACTCTCGTTCGTTCACCAAAGCTCAGCGTATCAAACGACCGATACAAACATTCCGGATCCATCCCCATCTGGTTTAATTGGATAAGGACCTGCCATCCCTCAACATAAGGCTTCCAAACATCTATCAGCTCAAAGGCTGTTTTTTCAATATCATTCTCTGTCACCTGATATGGGAAATAATCAAACCGTATATTTGTGTTTATATTTCCTCGATACTCATATCTTCCCAACAGAAGATTAAGTAGTGTTGTTTTTCCTTTTCCGTTTCTTCCTATCAGACCCAGTTTCCAGTTTGTATCAATACTAAAGCTCACATTGTCAAGTACCGTATCTGCACTTCCGTCATATGAAAAAGTAAGCTCCGTCACCTGTATCTGTGCCATGTCAGCCCTCCTTTCTTTCGCTCGCGAACCAGCATACTGACATGTACCCTTTGCAATCGAGTTGAGTGTTTTCATCCCCTACTCGATTCGACTTCGTCCATCCCGAAAGCAAGCTTTCATGCTTGGCATTCGCTATTCGCAAAAAAAATCTGCTTTTACCGAAAGCAGATCATACACATGATACCATGCAAAAGGAGCAACCAAAATACAGGCATACCCATATATTATTATGGTGTCAAATGAATACGATGATCTGATTCAGCGAACGAAAACAGACCCACCAGGGTCATAACAATTCACGTTTTACTAAATAAGATCATCAGTTCTTCATTTCTTCACCATCGCACTGCCGTGCGCCTTTCTATCTCTATGTGCGACATTGTAACATCCGTTGCAGCATTTGTCAACTAAAAGATCCCTGCCGAACATCCGCGAGTCGCTGCAAAAGCTTTATACTGGGGTTTCTGGTTCCATTCTCCAGTTTGCTTATTTCTCCCTGAGCGATGCCTGTCCTCTCCGACAACTCATGTTGAGTAAGATTTTGAGATGTATTTCGTTGACTCTTCTGTTTTCGGCGTGCATCCGCATGCGACCACCGAAATCAATACACTTGTTTTGTTATTCTACTTTATATCAGGCATCGCGTATTTATCCAAATCTACCCTGCCATCTTTGACTACGACTCCCTCTGCTTCCAGTCGGCTCTGCTGTACACCGGCGCCGCCAAAAACAAACTCATCCGCCAGCTCTCCCTTGGCGTTCAGCACTCTGTGGCAGGGAATATGTTCGGGATCAGGATTCTTGTGCAGGGCATTCCCGACTGCCCGGCTCATACGCGGATTTCCTGCCATGGCAGCCACCATTCCGTAGGTAGCTACTTTTCCCTTGGGAATTCTCTTCACGGCTTCATATATCCGTTTCGTAGGCGTATCCGTGACAAGATCATAGCTGTCTGCGATCATCCGTTTTACTTCATCCTCCGGGATCGTACCATCAAGAATGATCGTGTTCCAGTGCTCCTTGTTCTGATGATACGCCGGAATAACAGACGGATAAGTCTTTCTCCAAAAATCTCTCCACTCCGGATCCACCTTTACATTCACCCAGACAAACTCATTTCTGTCATAGACGAGCATGAATGTCTTGTTGCTCCCCTTCACACGGATCAGCTGCCAGTTATCATCATGAAACGGTGCATCCCGGTAAGTGTCCGGAAAAGACAATCCATACTTCAAGACCTCTTCTCTAAGCTTCATCTCTTATACCCACCCTTCGATTTATCATAAATGCCAAAGCATTTCTATACTCTATAGCTTCTCTTTTCTTAAATAACCCTGTCGCCTTTTATGAATTTTTTCTTAATTATACGAAAAAAAACTGAATAAAGCAATATTATTTCAACTGTATTTTATCCACTCCGCGATATACAAAAGGAGTCCCGCCGAAGCAGGACTCCTTCATAGATCAAGGTTTATGCCTTTTTTCTTTTTCTTGAATAATTTGCCACAACCAGTCCGATCACGATACCGATGATCAGACCGCCTACACCTACTATAACGAGATATCCGGTCGATACGGCGGTGCCTGTGCTTCCGTCTGTCTCACCATTTTCTATCACTGCATCGCCTCTTGTAAAGTAAAGGTATATACCGCCCTTTTTGTCATTGAAGCTGTAGCCTGCCTTCTCATCGGTGAGATTCTGTGCCACGTTTGGCGTCTCGAACATATGAAGTGCGAATATATCCTGTCCATCTGCATCCTTGTCTGCTCCTTCGCCTGTTTTAATATAGATCTTTCCTCCGGACTCGGGTGCGATCAGGGGCTTTCCTGCATTTTTGTTTTTGGTCTGATAAAGCGCTAACCACTGCTTGCCACCGCCGCCGTTCACATCACCCGGGTTTCCATCCTGATCACGAACCGATGTGTAATCTATGTACGAAGTCTCTGCTGTAGGATCTGAATTCACGTCACGGATATGATGAGGTATCTCAAGATGGTCTCTGTTATAATAATCCATGATCGCTCTCACGGTGAAGTAGATATCCGCCGCAGCCAGTGCCGTAAAGAGTACCGCAAATCCTATCTTCAAACCCTTTACGGAATAATATGTGGCTTTTGTTATATCTCCATGCATGGAATTGTACCCCGCTTTTATTGTTTCTTCATAAGTCCCTGCAGGACCTTTTTTTAGAATTTTCTTTGCTTTATCCACGGACTCCCACCTAAGCTTCATATCCTTGCTATTGAAATTTTTCCCCAAGTCGATGAGCTCCTCAAAATGATCATCTACATAATTATAAGGCTTGGTACCTTCGATCGGCAGCAGTTCATGGAATCTGTCACGAACAGCAGTCTCAACCAAACTCTCCTCAACATCACTCTGCATTTTTACGAATATCATCAATCCTAATCCCGAAAGTATAGTCGACACCCCGGTCAATAACTCATACGTTCGTGGATTACCATCGAGAAATGACTGTTTATACAGACTGTCATTTGCTTTTGTTTCCATCATGGCTTTGGATGTGATCGCTGCACCGTCTGTAAATATCTCCCTGTCGACACCCTCATATACTGATGCTTTCAGTTCTGTTTGAAGCGTTTTTTCCAATTCTTCAATTTTTTTCTCTTTATTATCCAATTCGTTTTTAGCTGAAGTATTCTTCTCTGCTGCCTCGGCAAATGCCTTTGAGACCGGGGTATTATAGTTGTTAAATACCGTAGCACCCACAGCCGAGCGGATCAAAGATATAACGCTTGCCCTGTCCTCAAGAGATGCCCTCTGCGTCGCCGTGAGTGATGCTGCGATAGGATAGAGCTCTTTGATATTCTCTCCGGCGATCTTATCCGTGGACTGTTTAAAAAAGTCATACAGCGTTCCGTCTCCGTATTTGTATGTGCGGAGGACACCCACCAGCTTCTCGCGCTCTATATAAACAAGTGCATTCTGATCTTCATTTCTCTCATCAAGAAAATTCTTCAGCTCAGCCTCAGACATGGATTCGAGCCTGTTCTCCCTGCGATAGCTCTCGAGCCCATCTATCTCACCCTTTAATACCGGCCACATATATTCAATGTCGATCGCCGTATCATTGTAGGTTTCCTTCATGGCTCTTAGAGCAGCATTCTTGTCACCCTTGTATTTTGCAATATATGTGTCCTCGAGTTTTTGATAGCTTCCAAGCTTGCTCATTCTGTCAAGCCATGTTGATGATTTGCCCTCGCCTGCGTAGACTAACATCTCCTCAACCTTTTGAACCACTTCCGTGTTTGCCTGAAGGAGAGTTTTGGTGAGATCGTCCCTAGAACATTCCAAAAGATAATCTCCAAGCATTTTTTGAGAATCATCCTCATAATATGTATTTAAGTTGTCATGAGCCTGTATCGCCGTTGGCTGTCCTGCCTTGTAATTGGTTCTGTATCCGTCGATCATGGTCTGCATATCATCGACCATCTGAGTATAGACTTTTTTCTGCCGGTCAAGCATCATCTTGAAATCAGCCTGTGAATAACCGCCCTGCTCATTCATAAGCGCGATATCCATAACTGCTTCTGACGGATCCGTTGTGGTCGAATATCCGATGAACACACCTACTTCTTTATTCAGAAGTCCCGAAGCGTCCTCGTTCAAGTTTCCCTCAACCATAGTGTATCCGTTGTCAGAGAACCATTTCTTTGCTTTCTCAGCCGCTGCCGCCTTATCAAAGCTCTCGATCTTGTTATCATTTTTGATAACATAGAGCTTGAAGTCCTTGATATACGTCACCTGCTTTGTGGCACCATGCACATGGACTGACGGTACCATGAAGCACATTACCATTACCATAAACCCTGCAATGACCCTTTTGATCCATCCATGATTCCTCATCTGATTTTCCTCCCTTTTGCAGTTTATTATGATACATTCTACATGCACATGTCCAACAAATGTCCAACAGTGAAAAAATTTCCTGAGTTGAATTTCCGGACAGTCTGTCGGGGCTGACTTATAGAGCAGAGTGGTTCGCCAGGTATACTCTCATCTCTCCTTCGCCCCTGTTTGCCCACAGATAGTACGGTATCCAGATGATATCCGTTTTTGTTTCTTCGGGCTTTTCATATATATGATAGAGCTTGGATCCGGGCATTTTCTCTCCTCTTGCCGTGACTCTCCTGCCCCCTGTCACAAGTCTGATGGATCTCTCAAATACTCTTTTTATCCGGACATCATCCGCCTTATCTGACGAAGTATCATGATCGTCTTTTTCTGATAAGTCTTCATTGTAAATCCGGATCCCGCCGGCTGTATCCACCGCAAGCTCGTGCAGAGCTTTCCCGTTGTCACACTCCTCCACACAATACACAAAAGGTCCTCTCATCAGAGTTACCCTACCTGCATTTTCTGAAACCTCATCCGCGCTCTCCATAAACACCGGCTCTATCTCAAATTTTAATCTGAGAGTTTCCTCAGACTTTGTTATGGGGATATATAAATATCCTGATCTGATACTGTCGCTATATTCCTCTCCGTCCGTCCCGTTGACACTGAAATGATCCCTGCACCATCCCGGTATCCTGAATGCCATGACAAACGAGCTTTTCTCCGGTTTTGTTATACTTACAGTCACTTCACTCGTCCGTATGATGTCACTGTTTATATTTATAAAAATCTTGTTTTCCGGATCATGAGCTGCCCCGTCATCAAGCGTTATCTCAGAGCTCATATACAGATGTACAAACAGCGTCTTATCCGTTGCTAAGAGATTGCCTGCAGCTCTGTCTGCACATGACTTTTGGGCTATGTTTCTCATGGCATCGGATGTCTCATTGTCTGAGATCGTATATGCATACCTCGCTATCGACATTGTTGTCCTTGCGATATTTGGCGGACAGCATGCGCATCCGAACCATTTCTGTCTGACGGGTTTTACATGAAGCTTTCTCTCATCCCTTTTGCAGGCTGTAGGATCGACCTCGAGGGGATTGACATAGAAAAAGCTCTGACCGTCTATCGCCATCCCTGCCATCACGGTATTGTACAATGATAATTCCATGATATCCGAATATTTTCTGTCAGGCTCCATGCGGAGCATCCTGTGCGCAAAAAACACAAGTCCTATGGCGGCGCAGGTCTCGGAATATGCTGTGTCGTTTGGCAGATCATACGGGAATGAAAAAGCCTCGCCGAGGTGCGTTCCGCCTATGCCTCCGGTGATATAGAGCTTTTCATCCACAATACTGTCCCAAAGCCTCTCACATGCGTTTTTAAGTTCCTCATCGCCTGTGAGCCTTGCCATGTCCGCCATACCGCTGTACAGATACACCGCCCTCACTGCATGACCCGTTGCCTCCGTCTGTTTTCTCACGGGAAGATGCGCCTGATGATAATACAGATTGGTCGTATCACCACCCGGATCATCCTTATGCTCAATATTAAAGTAGCTTGGTTCTGCTCCCCTTTCGTCTATAAAGTAGGATGCAAGAGCCTTGTATTTTTCTTCTCCCGTGATCTCATACAGCTTAAACAGCGCCATCTCAGCGATCTCATGCCCCGGATATCCGTGCAGCCTGTCACCCGGACCGAATTTCTCACATACAAAATCAGCAAATCTGCATGCCGCCTTCAAAAGCCTGTCCTTGCCCGTACCTTCATAATACGCTGCAGCCCCTTCTATGAGATGCCCGAGGCAGTACAGCTCATGATGGTCTCTCAGATTTGTAAATATCTTGTCCATCCCGTTCAGAATATAATAGGTATCAAGGTAGCCATTCTCCGCCTGTGCCCTGCAAACAATATCTATCGCACCGTCAGCTATTCGCTCAAGCTCCTCATCAGGGTGAACCATGAGAGAATATCCGACTGCTTCTATCCACTTGGAGAAGTCACTGTCCTGAAAAACAAATCCATAGAACCTGTCAGGCTCCGGAGCATCAGGATCATCAGGCAATGCCTGAAATCCCCTGAAGGTGTATACGGGCTCCGCAAATCCGTCTCCTTCTCTTTGCTTTTTCTGATTCAGATCCCCTGCCGCTATGAAATTATGCATACAATAGCTTGGCTCCGCATCCGCAACACGGTCATTAAGTATCTCCCACTGATACGGGATCACTTTTTCTCTGACAGTATCTACTCTCTCAGCCCAAAATTCATCCGTTATCTTTACTTTATTTATACCTACAGGTGATGAATACATGTGCGACCCTCCTTTTATCAAGACAAATGCAGAGTGACTATTCCGTGCGAAGTGAAATCCGCGCTATATATAGTGCAGTATAACATATACACTGTTTTTTTCAAGTAAAAATGTCCGGTTATCCGTCAGTAACACTGAATTTTGTTTTACCTGAATTATTTACATTTGCAAACTGTAACGGAATATGGTATACTACCTGAGAAAAACACGAGTAGTAAAATCAGCAAAAACAACTTGTATTTTATCTCATTTTTGTGGTACAATGACGTTCAACGCAGTGTATAGTATGAATGGTTTCTGGGACAAGCTTTTATCGTATACCAGAGCTCTTTTTAACAACACCTTCAAGACTAATCCCTACTTGGAGCGTGCCATCATGACAGGCATCACCAGAGTCAGCAAGGAGTCGATCTTTTGCAGCGGGGCATCCCAGCGGAGCACATTTATAAATACGGCTTTGCTTTTGAGGGAGAAAAGAGCCTGATAAAAAAAGCCGAAGCAAGGCAGTGCTTCTGACACTGATCACTACAGACATACAGAGTGACCTCATATGAGTAGTTCTTTGAGTGCTTATTATCAATTGTCATTTACATAATCCTCAAAATATGGCAGTACAAAGCGAATAACACCTCGCTCGCTACCATCTATGATTCCCTTTTGTATAAGTCGTTTGCGATAAGGATTGAAATGGTTGGTATCAATATTTAAGATCTCCCGGATTGCCTGTATCTGACCGCTCGGAACAGCAGCCATGGCTTTTAATACTCTCTTGTCTTCTTCCGAGAGTTCTGACCATATTTTTTCATATACATAGTCATTCAGATATTGCTTGTAATCACCCATGGCTGCCCGGTAGTCTCCGTCATACTCCCATGTGAAGTATCCCATAACCTGAAAAGCAAAAGAGTATCCTCTGGTTGATCTCGCCATCTCCAGAGCGATGTCTCGTTCGAGCTTGAAGTTTTTTTGATAATTTGCCGTCATCGTACTCATGTCCAATGGTTTGATATTGATCTTTGGTGCTCTGTATAAAAAGGTCAGAGACTTTTCATTTTCAAGACGACTGATATTTTCAAATAATCCGGTCATCAGCAGATATACAGGCAGATCATGTCGTATAAATATTTGGAAGGCAGCGGCAAACTCTTTCATTGTTTGTGAATTTGTAACCTCGTCAATTGTGATCAAAAGCTTTTTCCCATGCTTTTTTATTCCTTCCATGATTCGTATGATCGCAGTTTCATTATCTGTTATCTGCGGGGTTCCTTTTATGTCGATGCCTACACCCCAAAATGACAGATTGATCTTTGCACTTCTGATGATTCCTGACACACTTTCATGAGCGTTCAGCTTTGCGATCAGATTATCCAAAAGGTTTTTCTCCGGATTCAACTCTATCGAGATCCATTCATCATGTTTTTCCAATCTTGATGCAACCTCTGTCATAAAAACAGTCTTTCCGCTTCCCCTAACGCCTGTGATCATATATATTTGTTGCGAAGGATCATCGTCATCAAATACATCAACAATCGGCATCACCTGGGCAAGACGAGAGATGATCTGTCCCGGTTTTTTCCCAAATAATAAAGTATATGGATTTTTTTTCATATCTGCCTCCGATATAAATGATTTACTATCCGCAATCATTTTTACTGTCGTTTACTGTTCTGGCAATATTTTACTATCGTTTACTGTTTGTGTCAATATCAAATCAAACCAAAAAAACTTGCATTTCTCATAGTATTCTGATATACTTTGTTAGTCATGACTAATCAAAGGTAGGTATGTATAACCTTGGCAGATCTGCCTGATCAGGAGAAAACTTGCAGTATTTACAGAAAGGACATTATTTATGAAGACACTTTTTAGAAAAGCAACAGCTATTGTTTTTGCGTTTGGTTTGATCATTGCAGGTACAAATTCTGTATCGATCGGAGCTACAGGAGTAAAAGCTGAACAAACCGCAGACGGGGAATTTCTTAAAAATGTTATAGGAGAGTATGTTCCTTTGTTTGAAGGAGCAACATTTGAAACGAAATATGATCATTATTGGCATGATTTTACATCGGCGGTAATCGGGGAGTCAATGGCAGATTATGGTGTATCCATGATGAAGAAAGCTATAGGTGCAGCTACCTATGGTGATCAGGCAACAAGCGACTTTTTCTGCGGTTATGCCAACGATGTAACTAAAGTTGCATTTGGTGGAACGGACGGAACAGAGGTCACATTCACAAGAAAAGACGGTAGTACCGTCAAGCACACATATGAGTTTGTAAAGAAGGCAGATGCATCCGGAGCAACGGAAGCAGGTCAGCAGATGAATATGAATGGATATCTTTATAAGAGCAAGGATAACAACACAGATGATTTTGCATATCTGTTTATGTGTCCTGACACGCCTGCAACCACATATCATCTTGAGTTCCGTTGGGGTGATACCGAGGAGAACATTCTTAAGCTTACGGATGGTAAATACAAGAACTGGCTTGCAGCGGGCTTTTCTGCCGAGGCGCTTACTGATCCCAATGAAACTCTGTTACAGCAAGTAATCGCTCTTTTCGTAATAGAAAATGTATCTTCCATGGCAGGAGATGAGGCGAACTCACAAAGACTTCCGATCACCGGGAAGTGGGACATCGATGCAACACCGTTCAAAAGTATGCCCGGATATGAGAATGCAGACCTGTATATGGAGCTTTCAAAGAACGGTGAAGGTAAGAGCTATATGGATGTGACCGGTTCCGGCAAGTATGACCCGGCAGG
Source organism: Eubacterium sp. (assembly GCA_017633905.1). GTDB lineage: Bacteria > Bacillota > Clostridia > Lachnospirales > Lachnospiraceae > Eubacterium_F. The sequence continues at coordinate 9,971 of JAGBOK010000112.1, forward strand.
GACATGGTATTATTACGTATATGATACAAATGCAAGTGATGGAAAGGATGCCGGAATCTATCTCGTACAGGGCGATGAGGGTGTCAAGACATCTACATTCGAGGTAAGTGAGACAGAAGGTAAGACAGCTCTTATATTTAACAGCTCTGAGGGGGTTATAACTTATTACTATAACAGTCCGTTTACTCCGGCGAAGGTTACACTATCAAGGGTTGCTGCTTCGGGAAGTAAAAAGCTGAAGGCGACATGGAAGGAAATAACCGGCGCGGATGGATATAAGGTGATGGTCTCTACAAACAAGAATTTTAAAAAATCCAAGACCGTTTCCGTGAAAGGCAAAACGACCGCTACCGTGAAAAAGCTTTCCAAGAAAAAGTATTTTGTCAAAGTATGCGCATATGTTTTGGATAGAACCGGGAAAAAGGTGTACGGAAAGTACTCAGCAGTGAAAAGTGTGAAAATAAAGTAACTCGAGAAGTGTAATGAAATAAAGCACAACAAATATCGAAAATATGCCAATTGACATCGTTTTCCTATGTTGTGCTTTTTTTATTTGTTTATATCCGCGATGGTGGGGATCTGTACATATCATATGTGATTTGTCTGCGCCTGATATGATCAGTTTTTTTTACCCCTCTCCGAGAGACGCCTCTCAAAGCGGTCTTTGTTAAAGCCTGTCGGTACGGGGGTAGGATAGCTGTCTGAGAAGCACGCATCACAATAGCCGTCACCTGCAAGCTCACACAGGCGTCCTATGGGAAGATATTTTAATGAATCCGCCTCTATGAGCCTGCATATATCCTCTACACTGTGTTTGTTTGCTATGAGGTTATCTCTTGAATCTATGTCGGTGCCGTAGTAGCACGGCGCTATAAACGGCGGTGCGGATATCCTGACATGAACCTCTGTAGCCCCTGCATCTTTTAACAGCCTTACTATACGTCTGCTTGTAGTTCCTCTTACTATTGAATCATCAACAAGTATCACCCTCTTACCTTCAACTGTTGACCTGATCGGATTTAGCTTGATCCTCACCTGGTCTGCCCTCTCAGACTGCGTAGGAGAGATAAAGGTTCTTCCTATGTATTTGTTCTTGATAAAGCCCTGTCCATAAGGCAGCCCTGCACAGGCGGCATATCCGAGGGCAGCATCGAGTCCGGAGTCGGGGACACCTATTACTACATCCGCTATATCACTACCATCATTTTCCGCGAGGATCCTGCCTGCCTTTAGTCTTGCATCGTGAACTGATATGCCGTCAATTACGGAATCCGGTCTCGCAAAATATATATATTCAAATATGCACGTTTTTTTCTCACATATTCCGATATGTCTTGTATAAGGCGTTATTTTTACCGAAGACTCTGTCTGATCATTTGTAAAAACGATGACCTCGCCGGGTCTCAGATCCCTGATAAGCTCCGCGCCCACGGCTTCGAGCGCACAGGTCTCTGATGCAACAACGTATCTGCCGTCTTTTATTTTACCATAGCAAAGCGGTCTGAAGCCGTGAGGGTCTCTTGCAGCGATCAGCTTGGCAGCAGACATGAGAACAAGCGAATATGCGCCCTCGAGTCTTTCCATTGCTGATAACAGTGCCTCCTCTATGGACTTTAGTCTCAATCTTGCCTGCGTGATGAGATACGCAATGATCTCAGTGTCTGAGGTCGAGTGAAATATCGCACCGTTTAGCTCCAGTTCCTGTCTGAGTTCGTATGCGTTGGAAATATTGCCGTTGTGTGAAAGTGCCATCTTGCCTTTTTGATGGTTGACCTGCATGGGCTGGGCATTTGCCTTTAGATCCCTGCCCGTGGTCGAGTATCTCACATGTCCTACCGCCATGCTTCCATCAGGCATACCGTCTATTACCTTGTGATCAAATACGGCTCCGACCTCCCCGATGTCCTTGTGTGAGTAGAAAATACCATCATCACAGACTACCATCCCGCAGCTCTCCTGCCCTCTGTGCTGCAGGGCATACAGACCATAATAAACATCACTTGCCACAGGATACGGTTTCGGCGAAAACACTCCAAATACACCACATTCCTCATGAATACTCTTATCCATCACTATCCTCCATTCTCCGGTCAGTACATTTCTGCGAAAGGCGTGAACGCATAGGCTCGGATTCTCCGAATCCTCGCTGTCCGTTGGGTTCTCCTGTACTCATATATGCCTATTCAGATGCAAGCATCTGACAGGCATATATTGGTACAGGCTCACGCCTTTCGCACAAAAAAAGGCGTCTCGAAGAAAACCATTCTTCAAGACGCCTTTGCCTCAAACAAACATACTATATCATATCATTTATATCATGTCAAGTCTAAGCACTGTCCGATGTGATCGCCGCGGCTTTCCCTGACCTCATACCCAAGATGAGAGATGCGTTTTTTTAGGCAATGTACACACTCCGCTGCCTCTTCTCCTGTACATATCTTGTTGTCATAGAGTATGTATTTATCCCGCACATTTAGGGGTGAAAGATTGGGCATTATGACAT